>CALBDV010000180.1 GCA_937927565.1 uncultured Holophagales bacterium | reverse complement strand
TTCATTCCTTCTCCTTGTCTCTCCCGAATCGCTTACGGTCCGAGCGGCAGCGACACGGCGAAGAGCCGCCCCCCCTCGCTCCCCACATAGGCCGTGCCGTCGCGCCCGTCGATCGTGGGCGCGCCGATCGCCTCGCCCGGAGCCAGAAGCAGCGTGTTGATCGTGGAGCCCGTCGCCGGGTCGATCTCGTGGAGCCGCCCGTCGAGCGCGCCCACGTAGAGCCTGCCGTTGTAGACGGTGGGCACCGAGGGGCCCAACGCAGGCATGCTCTTCTGCCAAAGGGGCACGGTCGCCGATCCGGTCGTCGGGAAGGCCCAGACGTTCTCGGTAGTGGAGAAGTAGATTCGGCCGGCCGCCAGGTCGACCCAGATGAACGCCTTTACCGGGCCGTCCAACGTGTTGAACGTCCACCATGTGGCACCCAACGACAAGTCGATACGCCTGACTTGCCCAGTGTTGTTACCCGCGTACAACCAGCCGCCGCGGACTATGGGCGAGCCGTCGACGTCTCCGATCGCCAGCGATGAACAGGTGGATCCAGCGGTCGTGACGCACCAGAGAGTCGACGAGCTTCCGCCTCTCTTGCTTCGGCTTCCGAAGTAGATCCTGCCCGCAGCAAGGTCGATCGACGGCATGCCGTTGATGATTCCCATTCCGCCGCCGCCACTGAACGTCCAGAGGACCGAGCCGTCCGCAACGTCCAGGCACTTCAGGGAGTTGTCGGAGCTGCTGTTCCGGGTCGCGACGAAGAGCCTGTTCGTGGGACCTCCGAACGCGACGAACATGCCGCCAAGACCAGCTTGGATGGCGTCAGCGAGGATCTCGGTCGCCCAGAGTGGGGTTCCAGTATCAGCATCGAACGCATAGACACGGCCGTCCTGACCTCCGACGAAAACGGCGTTCTCGACGGCCGGGAACAGAGGAAAGACCCCCGTCATTCGAGGCACGACCAAGGGACGGGACTGAGATGGTGCATTCAAGAGTATGGGAGTGAATCCACTCGGCCACTCGCCTGCTGGGGCTGATACCCCCAGCAGGGCCGCGTGAAGGACACGGTCGTTCGAACCGACGAGGAGGCTGTTCTCGAGGCCGATCGAGTTGACGGCCGGAGCCGTCAGGGCCGACGCGCCGGTCTTGTAGGACCACTTCACCCTGCCCGAGGTCTCGAAGGGCGTTCCCAGCGTGAAGCGACCGCCGGAGTAAGTCCCGTCGGGAGCCCTGACGAAGGCGCCGTATCGGTATTCGGTGCCGTTGGTCAGGGAGGTCAGGGCCATCGAGCCCTTTCCGCCAGGTGCGGCGCCCGGGTTTCCGGCATCAGCTCCATCGGCCGGACCAGCCGGATCCGAACCGTCGGTCCGAGCGCGGATTGACAGAGACGAGATGGGGCCCGTCGCCGGGCTGACCCACTGGACCACGTTCTCCGAATTGCGGGACGTCACTCCGAGGACGAGCAGAGGGCTCGGCACGTCGCCCGCGGGCCCACAGGTCAGCGCCGTGCTGGAACCGACCACCGCGTTCTGATCCTCGATGCCGTTCCGGCACGGGCCGCCGTAGCCGCTGGTCGGGCTCTCGGCCCGCACGATGTAGTAGACGGTCGTCCCGTTCGGGAGACTGCCCGAATCGTCGTAGGAGGTGCCCGCGACGCACGTTGCGATCCGGCTCGCAGCGGACGGTTCGAAGTCCGAAGTCGTGGACCTGTAGACGTTGTAGACAGCGGCGCCGCCACAGGCCCGGGCAGGTTCCCATGTCAGCCTGTAGCCGCACGAGGGCGCCGGGAGCTGGCTGGTCGTAGCGAGACCCGAGAACGCCATGAAGCTGCTGTCGATCGAGACGATGCGGGAGAGGCTCGGGACTCCGTTGGTGAAGACCGTGACGCGGTGGTGACCTCTCGGCAGGGCGCAGTCGTCCAGCCACTCGGAGGTCAGCGACGAGGGCGTGAACGTCGTCGTCGCGTTCGGTCGCAGGAAGAGCTGCTGGTCGTTGTCGAGTCGATGGAGCTGCAGAAGGGGGGTGTTCGAAGCAGAGTTGCCGGTGCCGCCGGAAGACGCCTCCGAGTCGCCCGTGAAGCCACTACCCAGGAGCGTGAGCGAAGCCGGGAGGGCGACCGGGTCGGTCACGGCAGTTACGACGGGGCGCCTCGCCTCCGGTAAGCCCAGGGACTGAGTGTAGGACTCGACTGCCGACAGCTCCGTGGCGCAGGCCCCACCCACGATGAGGACCTTCCCGTCGGGTAGCAGGGCTGCCGTATGGAGGTGCCGAGCCGTCGACATCGGGGACGAGATCCAGGCGTTCCTGGCCGGGTCATACCGCTCGGAAGTGCCGACGCATCCGCTCCCGCCGGCACCACCCGAAACGAGCACCTCGCCGCCCGGGAGAACCGTCGCCGCATGAGAGGAACGGGCCGTGACCAGAGGGGGAGCGGTTTCCCATTGTCCGTTGACTGGATCGAAGAGCTCCACGCTCGTCAGGTTCACCCCCCCTGCGGTGAGGCCACCTGCCACGAGGACCCTTCCGTTCGGAAGGAGTGTCGAGGTGTGCCTGTAACGGCTCGTCGTCATCGACGCGATCGAGGTCCAGACCTCCGTAACCGGGTCGAGGAGCTCGGCGCTTGCTGCGATCGTCCCGTCGCTGAACCCGCCGGTGACGAGAACTTTTCCGTTCTTGAGGAGCGTCGCCCTGTGGCCGCTGCGCGGGGTCGTCATCGTCCCGGTGACGCGCCAGGTCGACCTCGCGGGATCGAAGACCTCCGCCGAAATCAGATCCCCGCTGACCCCTTCCCCGCCGGCCACGAGAACCTCGCCATTCGAGAGAAGCGTGGCACTGTGCAGCCTTCGTGCCGACGACAGCCCGCCCGTCGCCGCCCACGCTGGAGAGGCAGACCCGTCGAAGGTCTCGCAGCTGGAGAGGAACCCGCCCGGCCCTTGCCCTCCGGCCACCAGGACACGCCCGCTCGACAGAAGCGTCGCAGTGTGGTCTGCCCGCTCGCTCAGGAGCGGTGTGCTCGTCGATGCCCAGCTCTGGGCGACCGGGTCGTAGAGCTCCGAGCTCACGAGGAAGGATCCCGCCGCCTTGCCCCCGGCCGAAAGTACCTTGCCGTTCGGAAGGACCGTGGCCGTGTG
Source organism: uncultured Holophagales bacterium (assembly GCA_937927565.1). Taxonomy (GTDB): domain Bacteria; phylum Acidobacteriota; class Thermoanaerobaculia; order UBA5066; family UBA5066; genus UBA5066. Next base: position 2,448 of record CALBDV010000180.1, on the reverse strand, counting down.
ATTCGACCGGGCCCCGATGGCCGGAACGCTGGGTCCCACGGACGCGGACGTCGGGTCGTAGAGTTCCGTGCTCGTCAGGTAGAGCGAACCGTCGTAGCCCCCGGATACCAGCACGAGGCCGCTGGCCAGAAGCGTCGACCGGTGGTAGGCCCGCTTCGTGCTCAGGGAGTTCGTGGTGCTCCACCAACTCGAGGAAGGATCGTACAGGTTCGCTGTCGTCAAAAAGCCAATGCCGCTCCCCCCGTTTCCCCCCGTGACGAGCACCTTTCCGCTTGGGAGAAGCGTCGCCGAGTGGTCGTAGCGGGCACCAGGCATGCTATTGGAAGTGAAGGCCCAGGAGCTCAGACTGACGTTGAACACCTCTGCCGTCGATAGCGATGAGCCGTTGGACCCGCCCGCGACCAGGACGTTCCCGTTTGAAAGAACCGTGGCCGAATGTCCCAGTCGCCGTTCCTTCATGACGCTGCCTGTATAGGTCCATGTCCCCACCGCGGGATCGTAGAGATAGGCGGTGTTCAGGTAGGTGCTGCCAGCCATTCCGCCGGAGACCAGCACCTTGCCGCTGACGAGAAGCACGGCTGCGTGCCCTCTCCGCATCGTCAAGTTGCCTGTCGCTGTCCAGGATCCGGTCGCCGGATCGTAGAGCTCCGCCGACGACTGGTCGAACGACCAGTTGTTGTATCCAGCCGCCACCAGGACCTTTCCATTCAGAAGAAGCGTCGCAGTGTGGAACGACCTCCAGGTCGTCATGGTGCCCGTCTGGGTCCAGGTCCCGCTTGCCGGATCGTAGAGTTCCGCGGTGGCAAGATCGCTACTCGTCGACCCCAGGCCGCCAGCGACGAGGACTTTACCCGACTGCAGGAGCGTGGCCGTGTGTCTGGATCGCCCGAAGACCATCCGCCCCGTCGCGGTCCATGTGCCTGTAGTTGGGTCATAGAGCTCGGCGCTGTAGAGCGAACTCGATCCCGCTTCACCACCTGCGACGAGCACCTTGCCGTTTGAAAGCAGTGTCGACGAGTGGTACCTGCGTCCTCCGGCCATTGCGCCCACCGTCGTGAAGGAAGGGTCGACGAGAACCGGGAAAGTCAGCCCGCGCGTGTCGACCGACAGCCGGAGCATCGTCGCCCTGCCCTTCGGGGCGCGAATGACCTGCCAATGAACGCCGACCTCGGATCGGCGCCCGGTCGAATCAATGAGGTAGGGTCTCGCAATTTCGAGGCTTCCCCATATCGAGCCGTCGAGCGGCTCGAAGCGAACGGCACCTGCTGTCAGCCGGATGCCGGCTATTCCTTCCATCGAGACGATCTCGTAGTCGAAGACCCTAGGTGCCTTCGGCCCTTGCAGGACGAGGAGTTCCTCGCTTCGGCCCTCCGTGGCCACGTGGAGGACGTCGACTCCTTCGTACACGCCACGGTATGCAGCGCCGCTGGCACCAATCTCGATCCCCGCCGGCCGCGCGGCCACAGCTCGGAGGACGATGCGCTGAGCGTTGACTCGGGCGACGAACGAATCGTTGTAGCTCTCCGGATAGAGAACCTCGAAGCGATCGGCGGATGGTCGGGGCGAGCCCTCTTCCGGTAACCCCCCGTTGACCATCCGGGCGGGCGTCGGAGTCCAGACGAGGCGATATCCTCGAAGAGAGCTCCCTCCGACCTCTTCGGCGGCGCGCTCGAATCTGGCCTCGCCACACAGCTTCTCCTGGACCGCGGGGAAACCCCTCGCGATCTCGACTTCAAGACTGCTTGGGTCCTGCGCAGCGGAAACTGCGAAGCCGACCGATGCGACGGACAGGGTCGCTGCGATCAGGAAGACCTTCGACACAACCTTGGAAGGAAGAAGCAGCGAATCGGAACTCAGCCGAGTGCGCCCAGTCACTGAGCTATCGAGCTTCCGGCAGACTTCTGCACCCAAACGCACGCTCCTGGGTTCACAATTCAGGGCACGTTCATCAAGTCGGGTGCCACCACTGCCGATGGCATCGTCATTCACCACGCCGACTCCTCCCTACGAGTCCGACCTGCCCGAGTCCGGACTCGGACCGTGAATTCTACGCCGAGCCCACCGATCACTGGCGTTCACGAGTGACTCAGGTCTAGACCGGCCGACGGCGCGTCCAGGCGGCGGAAACATACCGAGTGGTCGCTTTGTTTGCTCAACGCTGGGGACGCGTTCTCAACACCGGCAATCGCCTCACACCGCTTCGCCGGCAGGGTGCTTCATCAGTGTCGAGCGGCGCTCGCGGTCTTCGCTTGGTGAGGTCACCAAGCGTCCGGGACCCCGTTAAGTCGACAGCGGCCTCCGCCTACCGCTTCCCCAGCGCCTCCCGGAAGCGTCGAACGTTCTCCCCGACGTCGCCCTTGAAAACTGCCGACCCCGCGACCAGCACGGTCGCCCCCGCCTCGACGACCTCGCGGGCGTTCTCCGGCTTGATGCCGCCGTCGATCTCGA
>CALBDV010000179.1 GCA_937927565.1 uncultured Holophagales bacterium | reverse complement strand
CCGTCCGGGCTCCCCGCGTTCGCCGGGTTCTCCGGCTGGACCGTCGCGATGAACAGCCCGGGGACGCCGACACACTGCCCGGCTCCCCCTCCGGATCTGTAGGTGTAGGCCTGGGCCAGAAGTCCTGCCTGCTGCGACACGAGTCCGAGGTCGACCAGCACCGCCACGTCCACGGTCTCCGGGACAGCCGGATTGGCGAGGATGCGGCGCGGCGTGAGGACCGTGATCGTGGTGTTCGTGACCGCGACGACGGAAGCCGACGCGCCCCCGAAGGTGACTCGGGTCGTCGCCGCCGAGCTCGTTGCGCTCGGGAGGAAATTCGTCCCGGTGACCACGACCTGCTGGCCGCCGTCCGGCGGCCCGGAGTTCGGTGCGATTGCGATCACCGTCATCCGCCGGTTCGGATCGACGCAGTAGTAGGTGAACGCCTTGGCGGCGGTCACCGATCCGGTCGGAATGTCGCTGACGAAGAACCGGACCGTGACGTCCACGGCCTCGGGAACCTGCGGATTCGCGAGGGTCCGCGCCGGCGTCAGTACGGTGAGCTTCGTATCCGTGACGCTCTGAACGGAGGCGGGCAGGCCCCCGAAGAGGACCTGGATACCTTCCGTGCTCGTACCGAAGCGGCCACCGTTGATCGTCACGACGCTGCCGCCCGCGCAGCTTCCGGACGTCGGGTCGATCGACGAGATGAACGGCCCGTTCGATGGGACGGGCTGGTACTGGATGGACCTCTCGGCCGAGCCGCACTCGAAGGTCGCCTTGACCTTCGAGAGGCCCGACGAGGTCGCTCCGAGCGTAACGTCGGCAAACCCGTTCTGAGTCACCTTCGACACGCTCGACAGGCCCGTCTCGAGGAAGAAGCCGAAATCGGTCGTGAAGACCACGGACGTCCCGTCCGGGACGATCGCGCCGCCCTTTCTCACGGTGGCGCGGACGATGATCGCCGTCCCGGCCATCGGCGTCACCGAGGTGGCGTCGAGGGCGATCGTCACGGTGCACGTACCGTTGCCGCTCCCGCCGTCATTCGGCGGTTTGGGCGACGTCGGGGACTCACCCGCGCATGCGGTGAGGAGGAGAGAGAGTCCCGCGACAGCGAGGAGAGGCTGGAGGGTTCGGCGCATCGCTTTCACCTCGGAGATTCCACGCACCTTCGTCATGCGGTCCTCAGTTCACCCGGCCGACGACGGCCTGCGTCGCCGCACTGTAGAGAAACGTCATGCCGAAGCTGCCGACGCCCCGGACGGGCTGGCCGGAGAGCGTCCGTCCACGATAGGTCACCGTCGCCTGGCAACGGATCTCGTTCCGGCCGGTCTCCCGGTCGATCCCGCCGTTGAAGGGAAGGAGCTGATCGAGCGGCGCGCGAAGGAGGGCCGAACGGGACATGTAGGGGTAGTTCGAGAGGGTGGAAGCGCCACCAGCCGGGATCAGAACGTTCCCCGCGAAGGTCTCCGGATCGGGCACCTTCGTCCCCCCGTCGATCCGCTTCCACTCGACGATGTAGTCGTCGAGGCGCGTATCGAGAAAGGTCGAAGAGCCGGCTCCGGGGTTCTTGAGGACCGACTGGAGGTCCGTCGTTGCGAACTGCAGCGGCGCCCCGCTGCCGACGTTCCAGGCCTCCGGCAGCAGCGCGTACGAGACGGAGAGGAAGACCGGCGAGGCGTCATCGCCCTGAGAATTGGACGAGCAGCCGGTCACGGAGAGGACTCCGACGAGGAGGGCGGCGGCGAGTGGGGTTCGGTTCTTCATCTTCGGCTCCGTATCCCGACCTCAGAGCGCCTTCATGATGCGCGGCGTGATGAAGATCATGAGCTCATCCGTTTCCTCGGACGTCGTCTTGTTCCTGAAGAGGCCCCCGAGAAGCGGGATCTTCCAGAGACCGGGAATCATGCTCTGTCCATCGTTGGCCGTCAGCTTGAAGATGCCGGCGATCATCCCGGTCCCGCCGTCGCGCACCATCAGGGTCGTCGTGGCGTCCCGGGTGATGAGCGGGACGTTCTGGCCGCCGGTCACGTTCGTGCCCGGAGCCGGTTCTCGTCGCTGGATCTTGATGTCGAGGATGACCGTTCCTTCCGCCGTGATCTGCGGTGTCACGTCGAGCCGGAGCGTCGCGTCGATGTAGAGGACCGTCGTCGTGTTGTTGACGGTCGTCTGGACCGGGATCTGGAAGCCGGACTGGACCGAAGCCGCCTTGTTCGTCTGGGTCAGGATCTTCGGAGAGGAGACGATCTTCACGAGCCCGCGTGCCTCGGCAGCGCTCAGGGCCATGTCGAGGCGGAACGTGTCGAGCACGTTTCCGACGGTCGCCCGGAGGATCTCGTTGCCGTTCGGCAGGGAGACGGTCCCTGCGACCGAGCCATTGTTGGGGAAGATCAGTCCGGTCGTGTTTCCCGTCGTCTGGTCGGCAACCGCATTGAAGCCCCAGGAAATCCCGAGCCTCCTGCTGAACGTCCGGGTCGCTTCCACGATCCGCGCTTCGATCATGACCTGCGGCACCGCGGTGTCGAGGCTCTTGATGAGGTCGAGGACCGTCGGGAGGTACTCCGGAAGCTCACGGATGATGAGGAGGTTCGAGCGCGAGTCCACGAAGATGTCTCCCCGCGCCGACATCACCTTCTTCGCCGTCGCGGCGGCTGCATCCGCCGTGGCGTACGAGAGCTTCTGAATGACCGTCTTCGTCGGACGGTTGTTCTCCTGGGCCTTGAGGAGCGATTGCCGGCCCGTCTCTTCCGACGCCAGCTTCTGCGTCCCGGCGATCCGCATCACGTTGCCCTCGAGAACGTACCCGAGGCCGTTGATCTTCAGGATGAGCTCGAGGGCCTGGTCCCAGGGGATGTCCGTGAGCGAGACCGTCACGGTGCCGCGGACGTCGGGGTCGAGCACGATGTTGAGGTTCGTCAGCTCGCTGAACTTCTGGAGCGTGTCCTTGATGTCGGCGTCCTTGAGGTTCAGCGTGAGCGGCTCGCCGGTGTACTGCCGCTCGGTCTGGCCGATCGCGCGCGACTCGAACGGGTTCGAGATGTCCCTCGGCTGCGCGTCCCTTTCCTGCTGTACCGCAAGCGTCTCTGCCGCTTCGAGAAGAGCGGTGTCCTCGGCGGCAGCCCGCTTCCTGGTGGCACGAGCGGGCGAGGAGGGCGCGAGCACGGCGATCTCGGGCGAGGCGACGGTCACGGCCGCGGCGAGCTGCGCGGGCTCCGGGCCCGCAGGGACCGGGACCGGCAGTGCCGCTGGCACCGCAGGAGCCTCGGATTCCGAAGGTGCGACAGGAACCGGGGACGTCTCGTGGGCCACGGCGAGAGGCTCGGCCGGGCGCTCGGGTTCTACCGGGATCGAACGCGTGGCCGCCGCGACGGGCGTCGGGGCCGTCACCGCTTCGGGGGTGACCACAGGGGTCTCGACGACGACGGGCCGGGCCTCTGCGACGGCCTCAGGCTTGGGAGCCTCCACGACCGGCTGGTCCGCATCGTCGGCCTCGTGAGCCTCGTAGGAGCCGGCAGCAGGAGCGGCGGGAGCCGGTGCGGCCGGAGCAGGAGTCACCGACGCGACCTGGACCGGAGCAGCAGGCGCTTCGATCCTGCCCGCGAAGGAGACCTGGACCCCCGAGTCGCTCTGCCGAAGCGTCGGGATCGACTCTTCGGCGAGATCGAAGACGACCCGCGTCACGGCCGTCGGCTCGGTCCGGAACTGCGAGACCCGCACGCGGGTCACGCCTCCGGAATCGACGTCCTGAGCCCGGAACCTGGAGGCGTTCTGCACGCCGCTCAGGTCCAGAACGAAGCGCGGCGGATTCGACAGCGTGAAGGCCTCGTACGAGAGCTCTCCGTCACCTTCCAGCTTGACCGAGAGGGCGCCGTTCACTCGCCGGGCGTCGACGCGGGCCAGCCGCGTGGCTGGCCTGCCCACCGCCGCGTGCTGCGCCACGACGACGGGCTCGGAGTGCCCGGCAGCCGAAGCGACGACCGGGGCGGGGGAGACCCGCTCCACCGGCGAGGGCTCCGGGAGCGATTCGGCGGCGCTCGACGGCGTTTCGGTGGCCGAAACGGCCTGAGCGACGACCGGTTCGTCGATTCGGGGGATCAGTGCCACGGTCATGGCTCGCGAAGCCGGGTCCCCGGAGATCTTCGCGTCCAGCGCACCCCGCCCCGTCAGCTCGAAGCGGATCTGGGGCCGGCCAAGCTCCGTGAACGACCTCATGTCGAGGTGCGTCAGGAGCTTTCCGTCGGCTCGCGGGGGCTCGAGGCCCGGACTTGCCACGGTACCGGGCAGGTCCACCACGAGGGTCCGGGATCCCTCTCGGGCGTACACCATCGGTTGCAGAGGCCCTTCGGCGGACAGCAGGAGACGAGGAGCGTCGCCGTCGATCAGGAGCGAGGCTCCCGTCAGCACGACCGGCGCCGAGGCGCCTGCTGCGGCCGCTGCGGGCTCCGCGTTGAGAGCGGGACCGGCCTGTGAGGAGCAGCCCGCGGCCACGAGGGCCGCGACGAGGATCCCCGCCAGCCCGGGTACCGAGAACCTTCCAGTTTGAAACATGGTTCCTCCCCACGCGAGGTTCGAGGTGCCCAAGCTCTGCCGGGGTTCGAGGCGGATGGTCTTCCTCATCGATCTTCCTTCGCTCACGGCTTCGCCTGAAGGGCCAGCGCCTTGACGACGTCCCGAAAAGGCTTCGGGCTCGTCGGGTCGTTGACGTTCTGCCGGAAGACGACTTCCGTCGGGCCGATTTCCATGACCTCGCCGTCGAATACCATCGTCCCCTTCCGGAGCAGGTAGGAACGGTTGTCCCCACCCCTCATCATCGCAATCCAGCCCTGTCGGGTCCGGATGGTTCCCTGCAGTTCCAGCTCTTCCACGAGCATCCCGGCAACGCCGGGCGGTCTCTGCCGATCCTTGTCGTCCTGGGTCCTCAGGAGAAGCGATCGGAACGGATCCCTGCGCCCTCGGACCTCGTATGCGTAGGCGGGCGTCGACAGGTCCTGCTCGCCGGGCACCGGCACGGCGATCCCGGTCTCTACGGGCGGAGGTGCAGGTGCGGCGGCGGGAACCTGCCCTTCGGCCTTCGGCGCGAGGAGACCAACGAGAAGTACGAAGCCTGTCAGGGGCTTCACGAGAAGTGCGCTCTTCATCAGACGCCTCCCCCGCGATTCGCTCCGGACGGAATCGGCCCGCCGGGGGCTGCGGCCGGAGGACTTCCGGGTGCGCCTGCAGGCGCCGCCACCTGGTCGCCCAGGTATATGAAGGTCTTCAGGACGAACGTCGCCGATAGGGTCCGGCCGAGCTTGGCGTCGGCTCGGCCCGTCATGACGAGCGACTCGACGTTGATGATCCGCGAGAAGCGCGCCATCTTGTCGAAGAAGAGCGCGAGGTTGTGGTAGGTGCCGTCGAGCTGGATCTCGATCGGCCACTCCGCGTAGAAGTCCTTGTTGACGTATTCCTTCGGCGAGAAGCTCTTGAGGAAGAAGTCTCCCTGCCGCGTCAGGGCCTCGATCTTCTTGATGAGCTCCTCCGTGTTCCGCTTCGTCGGGAGGATCTCGAGGAGCCGGTTCAGGTCGAGCTCGATCCGCCGGACCTC
>CALBDV010000178.1 GCA_937927565.1 uncultured Holophagales bacterium | reverse complement strand
CGCCGCTCGATTCCTGAGGTGTGGAAGAGATGCCTTTGGCGGCACGGCACCTCGAGGACGGCTGCCGAGAGGCTACTCGGGTCGTAGGACGAGCCCTCGTGACACGTGGAACCGCTTGCGGATCGCGCTGCGTCCAGACGTTTCGAACGTCGTCGTCGGACTAGTTCCGCCCTCTCTCCAGCGTGCGGAGGCTCCTCGGCGCCCCGGGCTTCGCCAGCTCGACGACGCAGTGCCGTCCTTCTGGAGCCCTCGAGAGCCACGACCTCAGCTCGGCATCCGTCATGGACCGCGTGGGATCCGGATAGTCCGGAGGGAAGTTCCCGGAGTAGCCGTTCACTACAGGAACGTTGGCCTCGAGACCTCCCCACATCGCGACGAGCTGCGAAGCGTAGAACGGCTTCGACGGATCGAGAACCACGTATGCCGCGTCGCATCCTGATCCGGAGAGCGCTGTCCGCACCGACCTCACGTCTGCCCGGTACGAGAGCTTGTCGAAGCTCGGAAGGTCCGCCTGGTATTGCTCGACGACGCCGATGGCCACGATTGCCGCAGTCACCCAGCTCCGCAGTCTCCCGGATCGGAGCTTTCCGAGAGCGACCTCGAGCCCGAGGAGCCCTCCGACCAGTGCGAGGGGCAGCATGACGGTCCAGATTCGCCCCACGGCCCGGATGGAGGTTGCCCCGGGCAGGAAGTCGTAGACGAAGCGCCAGAGAGTCAGGTACTCGACGCGTTCTCCTCCGGCGCTGATCCCGAGCATCTTCACGGGAACCCTCAGCGAAAGGGCTCCAAGGACGAGGACTGTTCCCAACGCCGCAAGGATGATCGTCCGGCGGAAGCGTTCGTCACCCTGAAGGCCTCGGGCCACGACGAATCCGAGCGCCACGAGGAGACAGGGGACAGCCCCGAGAAACAGCCTCTGCTCCCAGACGAGCGGAGTGTCGGGCGGAAAGACGTCTCCGAGTCTTGCCCAGAGGCTCCCTGTCGGCGCCGCGATCCACGAGCGTGGCCGCGGAAGCAGGAGCAGGACGTCGGACCAGGGGCGCGGCGGAAGGTCCCGCGCCGCGACGAGATAGGGACGAAGGAACAGGACGAGCGCCCCTGCCCACGAGGCAAGCGCCACGAGAACGAAACCCGGGCTCTCCTTCAGGAACCGGAGCTGTCGCCTCCGGAGTTCCGAGTCGATCGAGAAGACGAGAAGCGAGAAGAGGACGCCACCGAGGAGGAGGAGCCATCCCAGATAGACGCCCGCCGTGATCTGAAGGAAGGAAGCGACGAGCACCCCGGCGAAGCGGCGACGAGCCGGCTCCCGGGCGTGAAGGACGAGGGCGAGGATCGCGAGAGGGGCGAATGCCGCAGGAAGCAGCTGACCGTGTCCCAGGTGGGAGGCTCTCTGGAGCCCGAACGCGAAGACGAACGCCCCGAGGCCGGCGAGCAGAGGCGAGACCGCAAGGCGGCGGAGCGCATAGGCCATCGACGCGTAGGCGAACGCGAGCATTGCGATGCACCAGACCTGGTATGCCGTGTCGGGCGGGAACGCGCCCCGCAGAATCGCGTAGACGGGGAGGGCTCCGAGGAGGTTCTCGGAGTAGGTCAGGGTGTCTCGAGTCGGGAAGAAGAAGGGCGGAGACCAGAGCGCCTCGCCGTAGGCGCGTTCTCCCAGCGTCTTCGTCTCGTGCTCCAGGACGTAGTTCAGGTACAGCGTATCGCCGGGGTCCGTCTGCATCCCGGCGAAGCCGCTTCGCAGCGTCGGCCAGAAGACCATCACGGTCCCCACGACGACGAGCACGAGGTCGAGAAGTACCGCCCGGAAGCCTCTTCGACTCATCATGGCTCGGCCTCGCGCCGGGCTCCAAGAGACATGCCCGGCCCGCCGGTTTCTCGCGCGACGATCTCGACCGTCCGCGTCACGGGCGGGACTCCCTTCCACTCGAACCAAGTGATCCCCTCGATGACCAGGTCGAACGTGAGCTGGTAGGTCCCGGGCGGGACATCGGCGGAGACTCGGACGGAGAGCTCCTTAGCCTGACCGGCTTCGGGACCCGGGCCGACGGCTGTCCGGAGGCCGGCCTTTTCCACATCTCGCCCGTCCCGGGTCCGCCAGTGGTATCCCACGTTGACTCCGAAAGGCCACGAGGTCAGTCCGCCGTTCTTGAAGCGGACGGTGTACGGCGCGATGTCGCGTTCCACTACTTTCTCCGGTCCCTCGGCCGCCTCCCACAAGATGCTGCCCCTCCTGATGATCGGGGGGACGCAGCGGCACGCCCGCAAGCCGGGGAGGACGCGCGGGTCGACGCCGGCGAACAGGGTCAGCCCCCCCAGCTCTGCTCTGTCGTACGAGAACCCACCGTCGCGGAGGTATTCCTCGAACCGGTCTCGCTCGGGGGGCCAGAGAAGGAACCCAGGGGATGGGTCCTCGTCCACTCGTCGGCGATCGACGTCTCTCCGAACAGACGAGTTCGAGCCGAATGGACTGCCGACGACCTGACCCCGCGAGAAGTAGGTGATCGGGTATGCCGCCCAGTACGGCGCGTAGACGCTGCGGACGTCTGCCTGCCGCAGGCCTTCAAGTACGACCGTCACTTCCCTCGCTTCCCCGCTCTCGAGCCCTTTCCATTTTGGCATCTGTGCCCAACCCGACACGTGAACGGCGGCAAGTGCGGCTCCGAGACCGAGGGCTGCGGGCCGCCTCCTCGCGAGACGCGAGAAGGCGTGTCCGACGATGGGCACGAACCCCACGTAGAAGGGAATCAGCGTTCGCGGTTCCCTGAAGTTGCGGATCTCGGGTGGCTCGTCCTGCCCCCGGACGCCGAGAGCCA
>CALBDV010000177.1 GCA_937927565.1 uncultured Holophagales bacterium | reverse complement strand
CGGAGGTCCCAGGCGTCCTCGTCGAGGCTCTCGAAGTGCGCTTCGGAGCATGGAAGACCCGCGCGGCGCTCGCGAAGGTCGGCCTCCTCGACGACTCTCGGTCAGCGCTCGATCGCCAGGGAACCAGGACGACGGAGCGGATCGCTTGACGCGAGCGACTGCTGCCGCGGATGGCGGGCGCCGCCGGAACCGGAATGACATCCGCCCGGCGCTGGACGAAGATGCGTACCTCGATGTGCCCGAAGCGTCACTAACAGGCTGCTGAAAAGACCGGCGTAAGACCGTTGACAGAACGGCCACTGGCGACGACCTTGTCGGCGTGCGCGGAGACGTCGAAAAGCAGCCCGACCTGATCGTCACGGTGAGCCCCGAGCACCTTGTCCCCCGGGATCACCCGATCCGTCTCGTCAAGAAGGTCGCCGACGAGGCCCTCCGAAGGCTCGGGCCGAGGCTCGGGGAGCTCTATTCGGAGCGCGGCCGCAAGTCCGTCCCGCCCGAGAGGCTTCTGAAAGCGCAGATCCTGATCGCGCTCTACAGCGTTCGAAGCGAACGCCTCTTCTGCGAGAGGCTCCAGTACGACTTCCTGTTTCGCTGGTTCCTGGACCTGCCGGGCGTGGGGACGGCCTTCGACGCGACGACCTTCTCGAAGAACCGCGAGAGGCTCCTGAAGGCCGACATCTACCTGGACTTCTTCACCGAGGTCGTCGAGGAGGCCCGGCGCCGAAGGCTTCTCTCCGACGATCACTTCACGGTCGACGGAACGATGATCGAGGCCAACGCGTCCCTGAAGAGCTTCCGGTCCCGGCAGGGCGGCGGCAAGCCGCCCGCCTCCGGGGGCCGCAACGCCGAGGTCGACTTCAAGGGGGAGGAGCGGAAGAACGACACCCACGCTTCGACGACCGACCCCGACGCGAAGCTGTACCGCCGCGGAAACGGTCAGGTCGCTCAGATGGCTTTCCTCGGGCACGCGCTCATGGAGAACCGGAACGGGCTCTGTGTCGGTGCCACCGTGACGGAGGCCGATGGGTGGGGAGAGAGGATCGCGGCCCTGGAACTGGTCGAGGCCGTCCGCGGCAAACGGCGGATCACCCTCGGAGCCGACAAGGGGTACGACACCCATGACTTCGTCGGTGAGCTTCGGGAGCGAAACGTCACGCCTCACGTCACGCAGAACATCAGCGGACGCCGTAGCGCAATCGACGGCAGGACGACACGCCACCCCGGATACGCCGTCAGCCAGGTCCGGCGGAAGCGGGTCGAGGAGATCTTCGGCTGGGTGAAGGCCACAGCCGGCAAGGCGAAGACCCGATTCCGAGGGATACGCCGCGTCGCCGCCGACTTCCTCTCCACGATGACCGCCTACAACCTCATACGCATCGCGCGTCTGGAACCCGCCGCCGCCTGAGGGACCACGCTCCCGAAGCGCCTCCCGAACGGATCGGGAGGCCAGAGAAGAACCCTCGAGCGTCGAATCGAAGCAACTCTGTGGCTTTACGTCGGCCCCGACACGTCCTTCGCCGATGCTTCCTCCGAAAAGGGGCATCTCTTCAGCAGCCTGCTAGTCGAGCGTTTCCAGCGCGAGTCGGCTCGGGACGGTTTTACCTACGAGAACGCGATGCAGTACCACGAGGTCTTCATCGCCAAGCAGAAAGAGGTCGTCAAGGCGAAGAGAGAACTCATCGGGTACATCGAAGAGCTGTAGTAGCCACGGTGCTAGACTTCACTGTCTTTCGGCGTCCGGGCGCACTGGGGGGGACGGATGCGGCATCAGGGAAGAAACTCGGAGTTCTCGCTGCGGCCGGCAGAGATCCGACGGCTTCTTCGGGGCGCCCGCGCCGAACGTGGCCGGCTGATGGCCGAAGTCATTGCGTACACGGGCATGCGACGAGCCGAGGTGCGCCTCCTGGAGGGCGGCGACGTAGACGCGGACCGACGTCGCA
>CALBDV010000176.1 GCA_937927565.1 uncultured Holophagales bacterium | reverse complement strand
GCGAAGACCGAGACCGGATCAGCCCACGGTCACGAGATCGCGCGGGACCCTACAGTAATCGACCGCGTCAGGATCTATCTGGTAAAGGTCGCCGACATTCCCGTCTCTGACTTGCCGCACTGGGCAACCCTGCGCGATCTCGCGAAGGTCCGAGACGTTCTGGTACACCGGGGAGGGCGAGTCGGTTCCGAACCGGGGGAACGTGAGAGGCTTCGTCAGCTCACTCTTCGGTACCCCGGCCTTATCGGAGTATCCCCGGACCCTCTTGCTTCCGCCGCTGAGCTTTCCTTCGGGCCACCGCTCTGCAGGCATTTCATTCACGCCGCATATCAGTTCTTCGACGCAGTGCTCACGCTGACCCGGCCCAAGGTCGCTTGACCCCGGCGCCCAGTGGACTCGTTTAGCTGCGCTGCGCTCGCCACTGACGCCAGACGTTAGTCGGACCATCCACAATGACCGACATCATCGATGCCATCTGCAAAGCCACAGGCCACGTCGCAGATCCCTATTTCCGCCTGCCCGTGGCCGGCAACTCCAAACTGGTTCTCAGGGAGCGCGTCTACTGTTACGAGCTCTACCATCACATTCGCGCTGAGGCCCCTCAGTTGGACCCGCTCGTCATTACTGCTGAGCCCGACAAGCGGGGCCATCCGGCGTTCGCGATTCCACGAAATCCAGACTTCATCTTCCATGTCCCAGGAGATCCCTCGCGCAACGACACCGTCGTGGAGGTCCAGTGCAGGCCGACGCGCAAGCACCTCGCGAAGGACCTGAATACGTTCACCGCATTCTCAGCCTCCGGGTATTCGCACTTCGTCCTACTTCTGTTCGGCGTTCAGCGCATTCCGTGGGAGCGACTCGAGGATGCGGCCGGGAGTGTCCCGTTCGACCTGGACAGGGTAGTGGTCCTTCTCCACGCGAGGTCTGGTCAAGCGGCTCGTCGTTGCGAGAGACCGGTGCGCCCGTCCCGACTTTGAACCGGAATCGCGGGCTACTCCTGCTCGCCGCCGAAGGCACCCCTGTCTTTCGAGCAGAGTGACGGTTTCGGGCCGAATAGGGCTTTCCGTTAACGCCCGCCGCTGTTCGTAGACCGACTGAAATCCTCGCTCGGAGAGGCCCTTGTCCTCGACGTCCAGGAGCCGTTCCTAGATGTCTGCGGCTAGGAGCGCGAGGTCGAGGATCTGCGACACCCGGGCCTCGCAGTCTCCAATGGCGGCACTGCTACGAACCGCCTCAAGTGCTGCTATTGAGCCGCCATTCCCGCTGCCCCCTTCGCCGTCTATGATGGGTTGCGCGCACGCTTCCCCGCTCTCCCTACGACCGTCCGCCTCTGGAGCACTATGCCTATGTCTCTTCTTCGCTGGCGCCGTCCCCTTCAGCTCGCAGCTGTCCTTCTGGTGGTCGCGACCATTGTGTTGGGCGTCCTTTGGTACTTAGACCCTGCCGGCAACTACGAACCGGCCACCTTCGTTCTTGGCACCGTAGCCACTCTCATCGGCGTACCTACCCTTTTCGGCGGAGAGCCCTCAAGCGTTTCCACCCCCACCGCACCTGCGTCTTCGCCTTCTCTTCATCACGTCGCTCCTTCTGAATCTGTGGCTGCTGGGATAGACGCCCTCGCACCGAAGCGGCCCCCTCTCAGGACTACGTTCCGCGACGGAGAGGTCTGTGACGTCACGCTCGCAGCCGTTGGGCGCGTTCGGCCCGAGATGGCCACTCGCCTTATCGCCGACTTCGGCTCCTTTCAAGCCGCGCAGGACGCTGCTGCAGCAACCGTCGAATCGGTCGCCCTCGCTGTTCTCGAGCGCACTTCTCTAAAGGCTGCGCGCCTCCGCCGCTCCACGCTTGAGGCCGAGATCCGCGACCTCTGCCGGGCCGATCTCGAGCACATGGGTTTCGATCTCCTTCGCGTTCATCTTCAGGCGATCGCGGAACCCAGGTGACAACCGAGTACTGTCCGTTACACCACAGCGACGTTTAGCCCCGGCTTCCAGAGGAT
>CALBDV010000175.1 GCA_937927565.1 uncultured Holophagales bacterium | reverse complement strand
TGACCGTCGTCTCCGGCCCGAACCCCTTCATCACCTACGCGGTGGTGAACGACGGCTCCGAGCCCGGGAAGAGGTCGGGGGACGGGGCTTACATTCAGAGCGAGATCGTCTCGGTGAAGTAGGGAGGACCTTGGAGTGATTGGGAGACAAGGCGGAGTGGAGACCTCGCCTTGCCCTCATCATGCCTTCGGCGTTCTGGGATTCGGTCGGTATGGAGAAGCATATGAGTGAAACCGGGGCGTCTCTGACGCGGTGGCATGAATGGGTGGACTCACTGCAGCGATCGACCTGAGAGGGCTGGGTGTCCCGACTCAGGCGGCTCTTGACCTTGGTAGGCAGGAGTTCTTTCGCGGCACGCCTGAGGCTGCCAGCGTTAGTGGATGTTCTATTGCTGCTTGGCGCTGGGCGGATGAGGAACGGCCCCTCGCGTCAGCGGCAGGGGTTCTTGTCGGCGTACACGGCTACTTCTTCGGATCCTCCCCGAAGGCAAGTGCGGAGCGGTTGCTCACCGCCTATCTGGAGGCAGGCAAAGCGGGATTCTTAGAGATCGACGGCGAGTTCGCATTCATACTCTGGGACAGCCGTTCAAAGTCTGCATTCCTCGGTCGAGACCCCTTCTCCACGCGCCCCTTGTTCTACGCCTCGTCTGGTCGCCGGCTCGCGGTGGCCACCGAGATACGCCAGGTTCTGAGGGCGGGAGTCGTTCAGGACAGACAACTCAATTTTGATCAACTGTGGCCGTTCCTCAAAGATGGGGAACCCGGAACGAACCCGTCCGAAACCATGTTCAGGGGTGTTCGGCGCGCGCTTCCTGGAGTCGTGGAGTCATTCGCTCTGGACGCCCGGGCAGCGAAGCAAGAGCTCTGGAAGCCGCCGACAACAACAGATCGTCGGATTACCCCAAAGGCTGTCGCCACTCTCCTGCCTGAAGCCCTGTCGAGATCCGTGCGCCGTCGGCGATTGTCTAAACCCGCATTCCTGTTGAGTGGTGGGCTCGACTCTCCGTTTGTAGCCGCCGTGGCACTTCGTGATCCTGACCTGCGTTTGCAGTTCGGGCATGCCCCTACCGCCTTCACGGAGGTGGCGGGAGGACACGCTGTCGATGAATCCGAGAGGGCCTCGAGAGTGGCTGCTCACCTTGGTCTCAAGCACGTCATTCTCGACATACGGGGCCTGGATGCGGCGGCCGAACTGCAGAAGCTTCTTTCTGTTAGCGACCAACCCTTGCAGATGCCAGGGCTTGGGTTCTACGCGCTTACGGAACTCGCGGCTGCTCAGGGCTTCCGTAGCCTTGTCGGTGGCCTGGGTGGGGACACGTTCTGGCACTTCATTCCGCGCGAAGTGTCGCCCTGGGACCTGCCTCCTGCTGTAGCGCTACTTCACTTCGCTCGTCGCCTAACAGCTGCGGGAAAGACGATGGGGACAGGCTCCTTCCGTAAGTTCGCTCGCGAAACCCGACAGATATTGAGAGAGAGAAAGACTCGCACATTCCACTCGACGGCGACTTGGTCTCGGCGCTACGAGAGAATGGGTGCTTTCGTCTTTGGGCCGTACGAAGGTCGGGAGCAGGTCGGGGCGCGAATGGGGGTCTCGTTCTCCGAGCCCTTTTTCGACCGCGAGGTTGCGGAGATTGCCTTCGCTGTTGAACCGCGGCACCTCCTCGGGTTGCCGAACGCGAAGAGGCTCCTAGCGATGGCTGCGAGGGACTACCTTCCCGCAGCCTTCATTAACGACTGGGAACCATTGCACTACAGCGGATTCCTTGCCGAGCTACTTGCCTCCAGTTCGCAAGGCCTTCCAGTATTCTCTGAGGAACTCTCGCGCTCGACGCGGCAGTTGGCGGGTGATGCAGTAGCTCGCGACTCAAGAGACCCTGCTTGGCCGCAACTCTCTCTCTTTTATCGTTTCGCTGCCCTTGTTGAATACTTCAGTTGCAACCGCGTGCCAAACGCAGGAGGAGTGTCGTGAAAAAGAAGGAAGAACTCGACCCGGGCACAACCACGAAAGACGTGAGGGGCGCGAGGCTGCCCTATGAGCGGCCGTCGTTCCGGTGTGACGGACTCGAGACTGTGGTTTGCGAGAACGGTACGACCCAGATCGACAACTCCTACCTCAACACAAAACGGAACTAGGACGCTGGGAGCGCAGCTTCAAGAGGAAAGAGGACGAGTCATGAAGAAGAACCTTGGAATCGTTGTTTGTGGCCTGTTGTTGGCGGGTTCTGCGATCGCTCAGGTAGGGCCTCAAGCGCTCCAAATTGATCCGAAAGTGAAGAAAGCCCCGCGGAGTCTCTACGAGGCCAATGGTTTCCTTCTGCCGCTGGCAGGCCCTGCCAGTTCTTCTGGAGCCAGCAATGCACAGGAAGGGCTGGCCGGGAACGGCCAAGTGACCCAAGCAATGGCAACGAAGCAGTTCGGCACAGTCTACTTCGACTCAAACAGTAACTCGCCGTGCCCGACCTCCATCTACCCCGGGACAAGGCTGCTCTATTCTGAGACTTTCAAGACCGGGCTCGCGCAGAACGTTCTGTTTGTCCAGTTTAGCGGGATCACCAACGTTGACACCTCTCCGAACTTTGACGGTGTCTATGTGATCTGCCGCTGGAAGCAGGGGACGGCAACGAGCTTCTTTGGATGCCCTGGAATTCAGAGAGGTCCTGCGCTCATGACCACGGTGGGTACGACGGCGTACTTCCTCGGGGCCACTTCCGCGGTCGGGTTCCAGTCGGTCATCAACAACGTTCTCCCCGACACGGACACCCAGGTCGACATCCTTATTCAGTCCCTGACCCCTTCTGGGAACGCGTACACGGTCTGCAACTCGAGCCTCACGATCATGCAGTAGGTCCGGCGCTTGGCGAGATCGGATGGTGTCGGTCGCAGGATGGAGAAGGCTGCAGAGATCCTGAGGGGGATTCTTCTTGAGTCAGGGACGCTGCAAACGACCCTCTCGGATGGCAGCGGTGTGCTGGTTGATTTGAAGTCAAACCAATTCGTCAGCCTAAATCAGACGGCAGTGTTTCTGCTGAACGAGCTGCGGTCGAATCCCACGCACGTTGCCGATCTCGCCGAGAAGCTCTCTCTCGCCTTCGACGTGGATGAGAACGCGGCACAGGAAGACGTTCGGATCTTTATCGCAAACCTCGTGCGCCGACTGAATGGCAGGGAACGGTTTGAGACGCGAGGGATCGCGGAAGTACAAAGGACGCCGGATTTCAAGGAGGAGGTACAGTCTCGTCAAGAGAAAGCATGAGGCTGCCGAAGCGGACCGTGTCGTGCGAAAAGGGACCTGGAGACCTCGATTCTGCAGACGCAGGTCCGCGAGACCCGTGGATGTACCGAATTGGATCGTTGGGCATCGAGTCTCAGAAGAGGCTCGTTGGGATTCCGGAGTCAGCGCATGGTCATGAAGCCAGACAGATAGTCTGGGTAACTGAGCCGCTCCTGGATGGCATCGATTCACTTGTGCCTCATCCGTCGGGGGCCCTGTGGGCCGATCCCAGGGTGCCGGACCGATGGGCTGCCGGAGCGAGGCTTCAGTTTCGGCTGCATCCCGCTTCGGAATCGATCGAAGTCTGGTCCGATAGTCCAGCCGGGCTCCTGTTGACTCATTTGGTTGCGGACTGTGTTGTTCCTTTCTACCTCTCGACGAAGAAGCGTCTGGTGCTTCATGGGGCCGCGTGCCAGACCAACGTAGGAGTTGTCGGAATTCTCGGCCCGTCAGGCGAAGGGAAATCGACCCTCGTCGCCTACTGCGTATCGCAGGGTTTGCAGTTTCTCTCGGATGACTGGCTCCCAATCGCCATCGACGGGCGGGGCCCGGCGATCTTGGCGTACCCAGCGCATCCCTCTGTCCGGCTCCATACAGCTGGTCTCGAGACGTCAGGGATCGGTCAGGGGACGGGGTTGCTGGAGGACGGCGATTACAACAAACGCTGGTTGTCGCTGCCGGAAAGCTGGTGCGCCACCGCGCAGCCGCTCAAGCGGCTTGTCCGCCTGAAACGCTCGGGTGGAAAGGCCAGTTTCAGCGCTAGGCGGCTGGGCCCAGAGGAAGCGTTCCGCTCGGTCCTGGAGCGGGCGTTCATCCTCGAAGTCGCCTCGCCAGAGGCTTGGAGTGCGGTCCTGGAGATCACTGTGTCAGCTACAACGATGCTACCAGTCTACGAGGTCGTTCTCCCGGAAGGCCGTAGAGGCTTGAGCGTCATGCTGGACTGGATGAGTTGTCACGAGAGCGAAGCGTGACTTTCGAGGCCTGTCGTCTGAGCGGCGCCGGCCGAATTGCTGGGAGCGGACTCGAAGGAGAAGGAAAGTGCCCATGAGCGGCCTGGCAGGCCGTTTCCGAGTCGGATGGCGAAGCGCGCTGATATGGGCCGTGACTCTAGGCGTCGGAATAGGATCCCTGGATGTCCTAGCGAGCCTTCCGAGAACCCCTGATTCCCTTGCATCGATGTCTCTCTTGCTGGCCGTTTGGGGCGCGAGCATTGCCGTGAGCGCTGGGGCGCTCCTGTTGGCATGGGGCGTTGTGTCGGCTTTGTGGGTTCGGGGGCTTGCTCCCGAGCCCTCCACTGTCGTCATCGGCGCGCTTCCGCTGGTGGGCCTTCTCGTGCTGAGCGCGAGGATCGGTAGCTTTGTAATCAGGGGCGGAATGCTGGAGCGCGCCTTCGGGCTGGGAGTGGTTGCAGCGGCCTGCGTCGGGGTGTGGAGCACCGCAAGGTGGTGCATGGCAGGGCACGCGGGCACAGCAACGTCGCGAGCTCTGCCAGTGATTCGAGCTGTCCTGCTAGTAGTGGCCGGTGCCGTGCCCGTCGTCTGGGTCGGCTCGTACCTGAGGCCAGAACGGGCAGTGGTGTTCGGATTGACAAAGCTCTCTCTCCTCACGATAGGCTTTGTCGTCGCTGCAGGAGGCACAGTATTCCTGAGTCTCGGAATCCGGCGGAGAAGACAGCTAGCCCGTGCCGGAGTTTGCGTCGGGATTCTCTTGGTCCTCGTCGACGTAGCGTCTGTGGGTATATCGAGGGCGCACGGGAGGCCTGCAGAGGTTACAACAGAGTCGGCGCACCGTCCCAACGTCGTGCTGATCTCAGTTGATTCCCTTCGCCGGGATTCAATCTCAGGCCTCGTCAGGGGCCTGAGCTGCACCCCGAATATTGATCAGCTGGCCCAAGACTCCGTGTCCTTTAGCTGGGCGCTGGCGGCTGCGCCGTGGACGAAGCCGTCAGTGGGCTCCATGCTGACGGGGTTCCCCCCTGACAGTATTGGGCTACTTGCTCTTCAAGGTCGCCTGGCCGACGGAGTGCCAACGCTGGCAGAGAGATTAGCGGACGTGGGGTATAGGACTGCTGCGTTTGTCAGCTCTCCATGGCTGAGACCAGAGTATGGCCTGGGGAGAGGCTTTCGGACGTACCACAGCTACCCACAAACAGTGGGTGGCTCCTTTGGAGAGAGACTGCTTGAGAGAGCTGTGCCAGAGGTGTTCGGCACCGGTGTGACGAGCGAGCGGCTCTCGGCGCTGGCGTGGGATTGGGTGCGCATGGGGGGCAGAGAACCCTTCTTTCTCTGGGTGCACTACCTTGATCCCCATACGCCATACTGTCCACCAGTTTCGTTCTTGCCGGATTCTGTACCTCCACAGGGCATGGATGGTTCGTTCGATGAGTCGGACGTCGACTCTGTCCTCCGGGGCGCGAAAGGAAGGACTCCAGAAGAGCGACTGTGGATCAGGGCACTTTATCAAGCGGAAGTGCGTTACGTGGATTACTGTATCGGGGGCCTTCTTCGGGAGCTACGTGCAAGAGGCCTCTACGAGGATTCGTTGATCATCCTGACCTCTGACCACGGAGAGGAGTTCTGGGAGCACGGAGGGTTCTGGCACGGGCATTCCGTATACAACGAACTAATCCGAGTACCCCTCCTCGTGAAGCTGCCGCGAGAAAGCGGTCCTCACGCTTCCGATGTGGCAGTGAGCACCGGCGCGATCGCGGGTACCGTGATGGATGTGTGCAGGTTGCCCAGACGGCGACCTACCCCCGTTCTTGGCTCACTGCTTGAATACGACCGTGAGGCCGATCGAGTCGACCCAGATGTGCTCTCCGGAGGGACGTACTCTTACGAGGAGAAGGACGCCCTGATCACAGACGGTTGGAAGCTCATCCGGGGAGTCGTAACCGGTAGAGAGGAGCTGTTTGATCTCCGAACGGACCCAGATGAGCGAAGAGACTGCACAGCGAGCGAGGGTCCGCGAGTCAAGTTGATTCGTGATCGGCTGATGGCGAGGAAAGCAGAGAACAAGCGACTTGCGGCGGCAGCTGGGGCGACCGAAGCGAAGCCGGCCGTGTTGAGCCCGGCGCAAGTGCAGCAATTGCGGTCGCTGGGTTACCTGAGGTAGAGGTGATATGCTCTGGCATCGTCTCAAGAGCAGCCTGAACAGCTATGCTGTCCCGAAGAACCTCAGTTGGGGGGGGCGCTGAATGAGAATCCGCAGATCGTTCTGAAGTCATTACGAACCATCGAGTTGCGAGCAAGAAG
This sequence comes from uncultured Holophagales bacterium, assembly GCA_937927565.1. Lineage (GTDB taxonomy): Bacteria > Acidobacteriota > Thermoanaerobaculia > UBA5066 > UBA5066 > UBA5066. Next base: position 1,145 of record CALBDV010000175.1, on the reverse strand, counting down.
GTGGCGCAGATGGAGAACCAGAAGGATGCCGATCGAGGGCCGGGTCTACGGCGATCCGCACGGCACGAGGATCGCCTTCACGGGGCAGGGCCTGCGGCTCACCTCGTAAGGATCGAGGAATACTGACGGATGGCGACCGAATCAAGTCCAGATTCCCGAATCGTTACTCGGACGAACTTCTAGTCTTACCCCGCGCCCTGAATGAACGCCCCAAGCGCAGCGCCAGGTCGAACGGCCTGAGTAGCCGCCTGGCGGCATAGCCCCCCCATCGTTTCGGCCGCCCATAGATCGCATCCACGTAGGCGCGGTCGAGGAAAGTGGCCTTGCAGACCCACCTCAGGGTCGCAAGCGGGAGGGGCAGATCCGAAGGACTCCTAAGGGACCAGGGGTCTGCCTTGAGTCCAAGCGCGTAGCCGGGATTGAGGGTACCGGCGAGGATGTGATCGAGAAGGGACCGGGGTGGACCGGCGTGCAGGTCGAGCGCCTCTCCTGACTCGAGGGCGGCGAGCAGCGAGGCGATGGTGTTGAGATCGTCGGAGTCCAAGTCGCGCAAGAACTGACCGGCCTCCAGCGGCCGCTCTGTGTAAGCGCCAAGATCCTGCAAGTCGGCGAGGAAGCGGAAGAACGGATACGAACCTGGGGCATAGCCGTGCTGAACGAGACCATGCTCGAGGGCATGAGCGATGAGGACGGAGCGAGAAGGGGCGCGGACGGCGCCGTCGAGGCCAGGGAGAGCGTCGGTGAGACCGGCATCGAGAAGGCCTCGGGCGTCGAAGGAGCGCCGGGACCCGGGCGGGCGAACACCGGGGATGCAGCGGTGGAGCTCGATCATTCCGAGCGAAGGGTGCGTGAGCGGTGCTTCCTGGTGCTCGCAGCCGTCGAGCGCGGAGAGGGTCCACCCGGCCTCGACGAGGGTGGTGCGCAGTTCGAGGATGCGGTCGACGGGGACGAGGATGTCGAGGTCGCAGAAGGAGCGCGCGCCGGCTACGCTGATGCCGAAGAGCTCGATAGCACTCCCCTTGAGGATGACGAGGGGAATTCCCCGGCTCGCAGCGTGACCTGCGACATGTTGTAGCGTGAACTCGTAGCGAAGGCCTCCCGCAGCGGTGAGATAGAGAGAACGCTTGATCTCGTCAGCTGCAAGG
>CALBDV010000174.1 GCA_937927565.1 uncultured Holophagales bacterium | reverse complement strand
GTTGGCATACTCGATCCTTCCGACAGGGTCGAGGACGAGAACGGCCACCTGGCTCTGCTCGACGGCGCGCGACAGCTTCAGCACCTCGTCGCCGGCCTGCCTTCGCTCGACGACGATCGCGACGAACCCGACGACGGCCTCGAGCCACGACACGGATTCCTCCGTCAGCTCGAGCTCTTCCGTGCTCGCGACCGAGACGACACCGATCACCTCGCCCCTCGCCTTGATCGGCGCCCCGAGATAGGTCCTGGCGACGAATCCGTCCAGCCCCGCATCGACCAGGCGTCCGGCGACGCTTTCGCCGGTGATCAGCGCCGTCCGTCCGGTCGTGGCCACCTCGCCGGCGAGCGTGGCGTCGAGCGAAGCGCGCGGCCGGACAGAATCCGCCGATCGGACCGCGGGCCGGACGCCGGCCGAGCCCGCCAGGATCGTCCGCCCCTTCCTGCGGTCGAGGAGCCCGATGGCGGCGAGCGGCATCCGGAACTCCCGCCGCACCTCCTCCGCCACGGACCGCAGGATCTGCCTCGTCTCGTGCGGACCGAGCGCGATGCGTGCGATCGAGAGAAGGAGCTGGAGCTGGAGCTGGCGCTTCTTCGACTGCTCTTCCACGACGCGGCGCTCCGTCGTGTCGACCGCCACGCCGACGATGCCGGTCACCTTCCCGTCGGGACCTCGGACCGACTCGACGGACGCGTCGTAGAAACGGCCGCCGCGCTCGAAGGTGAACGAGCAGGCTCCCGTGTCGAGCGCGATCCGATGGTGGGCCCTCACGATCGCGAGCGACTCCGGCGAATTGAAGAGCTGGTCGAGCGAGTCCGTCGAGGGCGACGACGGATCGAACCCGGTCGCCGCGACCGGGGCGCCGAGAGCGGAAGTGACGCGGAGCCGCACGTCCGTCGTCCAGAGAATCGCAGGCGCATGCCCGGAAAGGAGGCGGAGGAGGACGTCGTTCTTCCTCATCTCGCCTTCCAGCGCCAGCTTCTCCGTCACGTCGAGAACCGCGACCGCCAACCCCTTTGCCGGGTCGGCCGGGTCGACCGGCGCCGCCGCAAGGAAGACGTCGATGAGGCACCCGTCCTTCCTTCGAAATCGGACCGTCGTCTCGCCCACTCCCTCCCGGAGGATGAGGTCCCTGTCGTAAAGCCTCGCTCCGGCTTCCTCGAAAGCCTCGTCGGAAGGGTAGAGCATCCGGGCTGAGCGTCCGATCAGCTCGTCCGCGGCATACCCGGTGATCGCGGTCACACCGTCGTTCACCTCGAGAAAGACCCTTTCCCGGAAGAGGCCGATGCCGATGGGCGCGGCGTGGAAGAGGGCTCGGAGCTCGGCTTCCCGGGCTGCCGTCGCAGCCTGCTCCGCTCGTCTTCGCGAGATGTCCCGGAGCGCGAGCAGGACGAGCGGACGCCCGTCCCAGTCCGCCATCTGGCCGGTTGTGATCTCGACAGGGAGCCGCCTTCCGTCCCGGGCCAGAAGGACCGACTCTATTCCGGCGGCAGCCTGCCTTTCTGATTGCTGCCCCAGCACCTCCTGCACCATTCGGCCTTCCTCGCCCGGGAAAAGCTCCGAAATGGGCCTGCCGAGGAGCTTCTCCTTCGGATATCCCGTCAGCTCCACAGCGCGCGGGTTCGCGTCTGCGACCACGGCCGTGGCCGGGTCGGCGATGAGGAGTGCGGTCAGGGAGCCCGTGAAGAGAGTCCGATAGCGGGCTTCGCTCTCCTCGAGTCGAAGACGCGTCTCGGCGAGCTCGGTGACGTCCCGAGCCACGACGTGAACCTCGGCGAGGCGTGTGTCGCTGTCGAAGAACCCGAGCTCGGTCCACTCGATTCGTCGAATCCGGCCGTCCTTGAGTGAAACGCTCGCGGATTGGGTAACCCTCGGAGCCTCAGGCGTAAGCTTTGCCCGTCGTTCCCGAACCCTCAGGACTTCACCGGACGGAATCCGGGTCGCCGGGAGCAGCGAAGGCTCCGATCCCAATCCCAGCGAGTCGATGAACCGGTCTGCTGCGGGATTCGTCTTGAGGACCGCCCCTTCGGGCGTGAGCCGGAGGATCATGTCCCGGCTCTCGGCGACGACGGCCCGGTAGAACTCTTCGCTCTTCTGGAGCTCCTCGCTCTGCGCCCAGCGTTCCGTCTGGTCTTCGATGCTCACGAAAACGCCAGATTCACCCCCGGACGGCATCGGAGCCGCGGTCAGGAAGACATCCAGCATTCGCGGCCCGATACGAGTGCTCACCCTCGACACCTGCCCCCCGCCGCCCCCGCCACCAAGGACGGACTCGAGACGCGCCTGGAGGCCGGGTATGTCGAGAAGCTCGTACAACGCTTTCCCGCTCGTCCCGGTGTCCAATACGAAGAGATCGCGAAAGGCCTGGTTCGTCCGGACCGGACGTCCGGCGGCGTCCAGGAACGCGAGCCCGATCGTCATCTTCTCGAAGACGTGCGACAGCGACCTGTCGAGGTCGGTCCGGCTCCGGAGGAGAGCCCGAAGCCGCGTCTCCCGCTCGCGCCAGGCCGCGTGGAGGGGGCGATAGAGGACAAAGAGGAAAGCCAGGGACAGCCAGGTGAACGCGGCGGCGACGTGAAGCACGTGGGAGGCCACGGAACCGATGACTCCCAGCGTTTCCAAACCGGCGATGAAAACGCTCGACCCCAGCTCGAATCCGACGCCAATGACTGCAAGGAGGGCGAGACGTCTTCCTATCGCTACGTCGACGACCGGCACGTTCCCGACGCCGGAAGCTCCCTTGCCGCTGCCGGCAAGCGCTTCAGTGGGCCCGAGCCGCTCCGTCATCGGCTGGTCTCCTGATATGCACGGAATCCGTCGGAGGACGGGATCTCCACGATGGCCCGGGTCCCGGCAGGGACGTTCGCCTCGAGACGGACCGATCCTCTCCACGGGGCGACGCGTTCGCGCAACCCGACGAGGCCGAGACCGCCCCCGGTGCTCGACGACTTCCCGGCCAGGCCGCGGCCATCATCGGCCACCTCGAGCCGCAGGATCCCATCACTCACCGTCAGTTCCACGCGAACGGCCCGCGCCCAGGCGTGCCGGACGACGTTCGTGAGCGCTTCCTGCACGAATCGAAAGAGGGCGAGGGAGCGCTCCGGATCGATCTCGACGTCCTCGGAGGCGTGGAGCTCCCAGCCAATCCCGCTTCGCTTCTCGAACGCCTTCAGCTCGCCTTCGACGGCCGCAACGAGCCCGAAATCCAGGGCTGCCGGCCGGATGCGACGAGCGAGGTCCCTCACGTCCGCGAGAGCGTCCACGACCTCGAGCGAGAGGAGGCCGAGCCGCCTTGCCAGATCCGGCTGCCGATCGCCCAGGCTCCTGTCGATGGAGGTCAGCTCCAGCGAGAGGCCGGTCAGCGCCTGGCCCACCCCGTCGTGAAGCTCGCGGGCGAGAAGCCGTCGCTCCTCCTCGCGAACGGAAACGAGGCGAACCGTGAGCGCACGAAGCTCCTCCCTCGACGAGAGGAGCGCTCGCTCCGTTTCCTTGACGGCGGCAATGTCCACGCAGGCCCCGAGGAGTCCGTCGCAGGATCCATCCGCAGCGAGGATCGGCTCGACGTTCAGGAGATGCCAGCCCGCAAGGTCTCCGTCCGTCCGCAACCGACATTCCACGCGAACCGACCTCGGTCCTTCAAGGGCCGTGTGAACGGCCGCGCGAACGGCCGCGCGGTCCTCGCGGTGAACGGCGGTCAGCCAGCCATCGCCAACGGCCGCGGCCTCGTCCTGGCCGGTGAACTCGATCCATCGCTGGTTCACGCCGAGACAGGCACCAGTGGTGTCGGCAAGCCAGACGAGGGCTGGAACCGAGTCGAAGAGGAACCTGTACCTCTCCTTCTCGGCGCGAAGAGTCGCCTCGCTCTCTCTCCGTCCCGTGACGTCCTCTTCGATCACGAGGAAGTGCGTCGTCCGGCCCGCGTCGTCCCGCACGGGCGAGATCGAGACGTCGAACCAGCGCGGAAGGCCGGCCCGCGTTTCGTGGCGCATCTCTCCGCGCCACTCCTGGCCTTCTTGCACGACCTCCAGAAGCTGCTCGAAGAGCCGCGGCGCGACCTGCCGGGAGACCAGGGCCGCCGCGTCTTCACCCAGGATCTCTTCCGCCCTCCAGCCCGCCTCATCAGCAAATCTGGGATTGACGTACTCGATCGTGCCACGCGCACTCGCGATCAGGATCGCCGAGCGACTCTGCTGCACCGCGCGGGAGAGGGTGCGGAGGCGCCGATCGGCCTCGGCACGCTCGATCGCGTGCCCGAGGTGGCTCGCGAGGACTCGCGCGGCGTCCCTGTCGGCAGGGACCCAGTCCCGCCGGGACCGCCCGTCGGCCAGCTCGATGAATCCCCACGTCGATGCATGGACGCGGATCGGAATGGCGAGGGCTGACAGGACTCCACGCCCTGTGAAGTCCCCTTCCTCCGCCTCCGGCAGCCAGCCGGTCCTCCCGGACATCTCCTTCCCGTTCGCCAGGGACGAGAGCCAGCGCGCCATTCTTCCGTCGAACGGAAGCTCCTGCAACCGCTCCACGCTCGAGACGATCGTCGTTGCCTGAGCACACCATTCCCACTTCGCCTCGGCGACCGGCATTCTCAGGATCTCGTCCTCCCGGAACCGCCAGACGGTCGCCGCTTCGGCGTCGATAGAGCGGACGACGGCGCGGAGCGCCTGTGGGACCGTGACGGCGAGATCCCCAGCGGAGAGAAGCGCGTCCGCCGCCTCGGATACCCCTCCGAGGATCCGGCCGCCTCTGTCCTCGTCGAGCTGGCGAGCGCTCGAGACCGAGTCCTCGACCACGCCGAAGAGCCACCGAATCTGCCCGGAGTCCCGCCTCCAGATGAGGGCCGGGTGGTTTCGGACCGCGCGCCAGCTCCCGTCCCGCTGCCGGATCCGGAAACTCACGGGCATGGGAAGGACCGCGCCGGGAAGGTCCTTGTCTTGGAGCTGAGCGAGCACGGTGCCCACGTCGGCCGGATGGAGGGTCCGGGCGAAGAACCGTTCCGACTCCTCCCCGACGGAATCGGCTTCGATGTCGATCGCCTCGGCGGTCGTCCGCGCCATCCAGAGGACGAGCCGGAACGGCGGCTCGAGGATGAAGAGTATCAACGGGCTCGCGACCGTCAGCCGGCCGAGCACCCGGTCCTGCGGCGGTCCGTCCCCTCCTCGGCTGCCCTCGACGAGGACGACGGCCTCGCGAGAGTCCGCGGGGGCGTGCCCAAGGTATCGGACCTCGACACGGAGCTTCCCGTCCCGGGTCAGACCGGGTGACACCTCCCGAAATGGGTCTCCACGTGAGTCGGACCCGTCTCCTCGGTCCTCCCGAACGCCGGCTCCGAGAACCTCCTCGATCCTCCGCCCGCGCAGGTCGGAGGCACTGGAGCCGAGGAGCTTCTCCCCGGTCGGGCACACCTCGAGTATGCGGCCCTCGACCCCGAGCAGAGCGAGTCCTACATCCTCGCCGGCAGCTGGCGGCGACCCCGAACGGCCGTTCGGTTTCATCTCGGACGGTATGGGCATCAGGT
>CALBDV010000173.1 GCA_937927565.1 uncultured Holophagales bacterium | reverse complement strand
TCTCCGCGTTCTTCTTCGCCGTCATGGCGGCGGGGGCGAAGCTCCTCGGAGGGCGGGTCCCTCCCCAGGAGGTGATCCTCGTGAGGGGCGTCCTGAACGCGCTCTTCATGCTCTGGCTCCTCCGGAGGCGCGGGCTCTCCTGGAAGCCGAAGCGGCCGGGCCTCCTCGTCCTGCGCGGCGCCCTCGGTCACTTCGCCCTCTCCTGCTACTTCTGGTCCGTCGCGCACCAGCCCCTCGCGACGGCGGTCCTCCTGCAGCAGGTCCACCCGGTCTTCACGGCGGTCCTCGCGGCGTGGTTCCTCTCGGAGAAGCCGGGGAGGCGCTTCGTGCCGGCGTTCCTCCTCGCCGCCTCGGGCGTCGCGATGCTCGTTCCCCGGGGGGGCGTGGCGGCCGCCACGGCTCCCGCGCTCGCACCGCTCCTCGTCGGGCTTCTCGGCGCGCTCCTCTCGGCGGCGGCCTACGTCACCGTCCGCGACGCCTCGCGGACCGAGCACGAGGAGACGATCGTCCTCTGGTTCCCGCTCACGTCGGTGCCGCTCGCCGCGATCGGGACGCTCGTCGAGGGGCCGGTGGCACCGACGCCTTCCGACTGGGGGTGGCTCGTCTTCATCGCGGCGGCGGGGCAGCTCGGCCAGCTCTTCCTGACGAGGGGCCTCGCGCGCGTCCCCGCCGGTCGCGCCACGCTCGCCAATCCGCTCACGATCGTCTTCGGCGCGGTTCTCGGGTGGCTCGCCTTCGACGAGCCGATCGGCCTGGCGACCCTCGCGGGAGGGGCGGCGATCGTCGCCGCCGTCCTCCTGGCGGGGAGCGGGAAGGCGCGCGCGGAAATCGGGCCGCAGGAGGCGCCGTCACCGGCGTGACGCCCGGCGGCGCGCGAGGCCGGGGCTACACTCGCCTGGATGTGGAATCTCCGCCGCGTCGCCGGTCTCCTCGCGTTCGTCGTCCTCCTCGTCGTCGCCGCCGTCTTCGCCATGACGGCACTGAGGGTGAGCTTCACCGGGACCGAGGCGGAGATGGCGGCGGCGCGTTCCGCCGCCGAGGCGGCCGGGGTCCCGATGGAGTCGTGGAAGACTCTCGTCGTCGTCGCCTCGGGGAGCGTCGGTGCCCCCGTCGAGAGGGTCTGGGAGCTCTTCTCGCGGATCGAGGAGTGGCCCCGCTGGTCGACGCCGCTTCACCAGGGGGCGCGCTGGACCGGTGAGCCGGGGTTTCGCCTGGCGGGCGGCTTCGAGCAGGTCCTCGCGCTCGGCTTTCCGATCGGGACGATCCGCTCGGAGGAGTTCGTCACGCGGCTGAAGGCCGGACGCGAGGTGATGTGGTGCAAGTCGGAGGGGGGCATCACCTCCTGCCACGTCTGGCGCTTCACGCCGGTGACGCCCGAGCGGACGTTCGTCGTCAACGCGGAGGTCTTCCACGGCGCGCCGGTCGGCGTTCTCGCACCGCTCGTCCAGTCGCGCTGGAGCCGGCTCTTCCAGCAGAGCGTCTCGGGCCTCGGCCGCGCCGCCGAGGCTGGCACGCCTTAGGCGCCGTCCTTCAGGTACCTCACGAACCAGCGCGTCACCTCGACCGTCGAGCGGATCCGGTTCGAGGTCTTCCGCCAGCCGTGCCCTTCGTCGGGGAAGAGGACGTACTTCACCGGAACGCCTCGTTCCTTCAGGTGATCGACGACCTGCTCGGCCTCGATGACCGGGCAGTTCGTGTCGTTGGCTCCGTGGAGGACGAGCGTCGGCGCCTTCACGCGGTCGAGGCGGTGGATGGGGGAGAGATCGCGCAGCATCGCGGCTTCGGTCTCCGGGTCGCCGTACTCGGTCCTCGAGATTGCGGCCATCCAGGGCTCGGTGTTGCGGAAGAAAGTGGCGAAGTTGACGATGCCGAAGAGGTTCGCGCCTGCAGCCAGGAGGTCGGGGAAGGCGGCCAGGCCGGCCATCGTCATGTAGCCGCCGTAGGAGCCTCCCGTGATGCCGATCCGCTTCGGGTCGGCCAGCCCTGACTTGACGACGTAGTCGACGGAGGCGGCGATGTCGTCCACCGCCCCTTTCCGAAGGGCGCCGTTGTCGAGGTTCACGAAGCGCTTGCCGAATCCCGAGGAGCCGCGGACGTTCGGGGCGAGGACGGAGATCCCCTGTGAGACGAGGGCCTGGTAGTCGGAGCGGAACGAGGGCCGTTCCTGTCCCTCGGGACCGCCGTGAAACGAGAGGACGAGCGGTCCCGGTCCGGACGCGCCGGCAGGCCTGTAGAGCCAGCCCGTGAGCGGCAGGCCGTCGCGTCCCGGGAAGCGGACGAGCTCCGGCTTCACGAGGGAAGCGAGGTCGACGCCCGCGTGCGGGCTCCGCGTCAGCTGCCGGAGCGAGCCCTTCGCGCGGTCGAAGACCCAGACGTCCATCGGGGACGTCGAACCCGAGAGGACCATCGCGAGCTTCGTCCCGTCGGGCGAGAAGACGAGGCCCGAAGCGATCTCGGACGGGAGGGCCGGTCCCGGGCGGCTGCGGCCGGTGGCGAGGTCGACGAAGGCGAGCTCGCTTTTCCCGGCGACGTTCCAGGCGAGGACGGCGGTGAGGCCGGACTCGTCCACCTCGAAACCGGAGAGCTCGGCGTCGTCGCGCGAGGCGACGATCTCGATCGGGCCCGGCCGGCCATTCGGCGCGAGGCGGATCCGGGCGAAGGCCGCGAGGTCGCGCCCGGCGTTCGACGAGAGCCAGACCGTGCGTCCGTCCGGTGAGAAGACGCCGCCCCCGAAGGTCGCCGGCCGCTCGTGCGGTGTCAGGAGGAGCTCGGCGCCCGTCTCGAGGTCGACGAGGAGGAGGTCGTTGTCCCCCCGCTGCACCAGGCGGGAGAGGAGCGCGAAGCGGCCGTCGCAGGACACATCCGTGTAGCCGTTGCTGCCGGGCGCGTTCGTGCGCGCCGTGGGCTCGCCCGTGAGCGGGTCGAGGAGGTAGGCGTCGATGGTGGCGCCGCTCCGGTCGTTGGAGGCCAGCAGGAGCCTCGAGGCGTCGCGGGTGAAGCCCGAGAGACGGTTCGTCTCGCGCCCTCCCGGGGTCAGGAGGCGAAGGCCCGTACCGTCCGGCCGGGATACCCAGACCTGCTCGTTCATGCCGCCGCCGGGTGCCACACTGAAGGCGAGGAGCGCCCCGCCGGGAGACCAGCGGACCTGCCCGACGGGGTCCTCGAGCGGCGTGACGAGCTCCGGGAAGCCGCCGGACGTCGGGATCGTCCAGACCTGCGGCTGTCCCGAGAGGTTCGAGACGAATGCGAGGCGCGAGCCGTCGGGAGAGAAGCTCGGGGACCAGGCCCCGCCGACGCGGGCCATCGTCGCGACCCGCGTTTCGAGCTCGTCGGCGGGCGCGGGAAGCGCGAGAAACGAAGCGAGGAGGATCGGCAGGGCGGTCGTTCGCATTCTCACCTCGTGGGGGCGACGTTCAGCCAATGTGGCATCTGCATGGGATCATCCTCCGGGAAGCGAATTCGATGCCTCACTACCGCCCCGTCGTCGCCATAACCCTCGGAGACCCGGCTTCAGTCGGGCCTGAAATCGTCGTCCGGGCCCTCTCCACCGGTGGCCTCCACGACGTGTGTATTCCCGTCGTGGTCGGAGACCGGCGCTTCGTCGAGCGGGCGCTCGGAACGACCGGCGTCTCGCTCGAGGTCGTGCCGATCGGCCGGCCCGGCGAGGCGACGGGGAGACCCGGGTTCGCCGAGGTCGTCGACGTCCCGGCCTACGGGTTCGACGGAATCGAGTGGGGGGGCATCCAGGCGGCAGCCGGCCGTGCGGCGTTCGAGTCGATCCGCCTCGCCATCGATCTCGCCCTCGCCCGCGAGGTCGACGCCGTCGCGACCGCGCCCGTCAACAAGGAGGCCTTCCGCGCCGCCGGCGTCTCCCAGATCGGCCACACCGAGATCTTCGG
>CALBDV010000172.1 GCA_937927565.1 uncultured Holophagales bacterium | reverse complement strand
TACTGGAGGAGATCGTTGCCCGACACGTCGGCGCGGTTCCCCGCCGAGACGAACGTCGAGAAGCCGAGGCCGCGCTCGGCGGCATAGTTGAGGATCACGAGGCCGAGCGCGGCCGAGTGCGAGAAGAAGCCGATCCTCCCCTGCGGGACGAGCTCCGGCGCCAGGCTCGCGTTCAGTCCGACCTCGGGGTGGGTGTTCATCACGCCGAGGCAGTTCGGGCCGACGAGCCGGGCGCCGTGGGAGCGGACGAGGGTCACGAGCTCGCGCTGGCTCGCCGCCCCCTCGGGCCCCGTCTCGCCGAAGCCCGAGGTGAGGACGAGAAGCGCCTTCGTCCCGGCGCGAAGGGCCTCCTCCGCCACCTCCAGGACGTTTGCCACCGGGACGGCGACGACCGCAAGGTCGGCCCGCTCGGGAAGGTCCTTCACGGACGGGTAGGCCCGGACGCTCTGGACGGAGGCCGTCTGGTTGTTCACGGGGTAGACCGTTCCGGTGAAGCCCCCGCGGAGGATGGCGCGGAAGATCATGCTCCCGACGGCCGTCGGGTCCCGCGACGCCCCCACGACCGCCACCGAGCGCGGCTTCAGGAGGGGAACGAGGGAGTTCGCGGCGGCGATCCGGTCGCGCAGCTCGACCCGCTCCCGGAGCGACGCGAGGCCCGAGACGGGAAACTGCACGTGGATGCAGCCGCCGCCTCCCTCGGCCTGGCAGACCTCGAACCCCGAGTCGCGGAAGACGTCGATCATCGCCTGGTTCTCGTAGAGGACCTCGGCCTCGAACCCGATGAAGCCGTACCCCGCCGCGATCCCCGCGAGCCGCTCGAGGAGGAGGGTGCTGATCCCCCGCCCCTGGAACTCGTCGTGGACGAGGAAGGCCACCTCGGCCTTGCCGCCGACACCGAGCGAGGTGTAGCTGCCGATGGCCATGACGCGCGCGTCGGGCTCCTGCCCCACGATGACGAGGAGGCTCAGGCGATCGTGCGGCTCCCCCGAGCACATGAACTCGACCGTGCTGCGGGCGACGTAGGCGACGGCGCCCATGAAGCGCATCTGGAGGCTCTCGCGCGAGACGCCCCGCATCAGCGCCTCGACGGCGGGGACGTCTTCGGGCGTGGCGACGCGGAGGAGGACGCTCTCGCCGTTGCGCAGGAGGGCGTACTCGCTGAAGCTCGTCCCGTCGGGAATGATCCTGAACATCCAGCGAACAATTATAGGAGCCGGCTCGAAGCCGGGCCCGGAGCCTCAGAGCCAGTAGGGGCGCGCGGCCTCGAGCAGCCGGTGCGCCACCTGGAGGTTCCGGTGCCGGATCTGGGCGCGGTTCGGGATGTCCACGCGGAGCGGCGAGGGGTCGTGGAATTCCAGCGGGGGCTCGGGGCCGAGGACGTGGCTCCACCGCCTCACCCACTCCGGCGGCAGCTCCTTCGGGACCGGCAGGCCGTTCACGACGAGGTAGAGGAGCGCCCAGACCCGCGGCGTGGCCCGCAGCGAGTAGCCCCCGCCGAGCGTGAAGAGAACGCGCCCCGCCGTGAACGTCTCCGCCCACCCGAGGATGCGGTCGAAGATCCTCTCGTAGTCGCGCGTTCCGAGCATCAGGTCGCCGAGCGGGTCGTCGTAGTGGGCGTCGGCCCCCGCCTGGACGACGAGGACGGCCGGACCGAAGTGGCGAAGCGCGGCGGGGACGATCTCGTCGAGGACCTCGAGGTAGCTCTCCCCCTCGGTGAGCGGCTCGAGGGGGACGTTCAGCTTCAGCCCCCGTCCGAGTCCCGAGCCCAGCTCGTGGACGTCGCCCGTGCCGGGGTAGAGGTACTTCCCCGACTCGTGGAGGCTGATCGTCATCACCCGCTTGTCCTCGTAGAGGACCTGCTGGACGCCGTCCCCGTGGTGGACGTCGATGTCGAGGTAGACGACCCACAGGCCGCGCCGCGTCAGCGAGCGGATCGCGATGGCCAGATCGTTGTAGACGCAGAAGCCCGAGGCGAAGTTGCGCCGCGCGTGGTGCAGCCCGCCCCCCAGCTGGAGCACCCGCTTCGCGGTTCCCTCCAGGATCTGGCGCGCGCCGAGCAGCGTCCCTCCCACGTGCCATCGGGCCGCCTCGTCCATCCCCGGAAAGGCCGGGGTGTCGGGAGTGTCGAGGCCGTAGCTCTGGGCGTTCGGGACCTTCCGGCCCGCGCTCAGCGCCTCCACGTGGTCGACGTAGTAGTCGTCGTGGACCGACAGGAGGTCCTCGCGGCGGGCGGGCTCCGGGGCGGTCGCGTCGACGCGGTGCCCGAGCGCCTCGAGCAGCTCCAGGGCCATCCGCACCCTGAGGGGGCTGAAAGGGTGGTTCTCTCCGAAGGAATAGTCCGCGTACTCGGGACGCCAGATCAGCGAGGACATGGCTTGTCGGGTGGCCAGACGACCTCGAACCCCGCCGCACGCAGGTCCCGGGCCAGCAGGCGCGTCTCGATCGAGCCGACGCGAAGAACGGTCCGGACGCGCTCCTGCCCTTCGGGGTACGTGAGGATCGAGTGGACGTTGAGCGCCCGCTCGCCGATGAAGACCGTGAGCCTCGCGAGCTCGCCCGGCCGGTCCGGGAGGTAGACCTCCAGGCGGCCGGACGGCTTGTCGACGCCGGTCATCCGGATCAGGGCGTCGAGGAGGTCGATCCCGGTGATGATCCCGATGACGCGCCCGTCGTCGACGACGGGGAGGCACCCGATCTTCCGCTCGCGCATGACGCGGGCGGCGTCCTCCACGGCGTCGTCCGCGTTCGCCGTCAGCGGCTCCCTGCACATGATCGCGGAGACGGCGCTGTCCGCGGGGAACGGGACGGGAGCGAGCGCCGAGGTCGCGAGCCGGAGGTCCCGGTCGGTGACGACGCCGACGAGGCGCTCCCCTTCCATGACGGGCAGGTGCCGGAACGCCTTCTCCCTCATCGTCCGGTAGGCGTCCTCGAGCGTCGTGCCGGGCGACACGCCCACCACGGGCGACCTCATGATGTCTCGGACGAGCATGACCCGGACTCGCTACTCTTCCTTGCCGAAGAGCTTGAGGTCCTCCGGGCCCTCCTTCGTCGCCACCTTCTCGTCACCCTGGACCGTCCTGCGGATCTGCTCGACGACGTCCGGGTTGGCGAGCGTCGTGATGTCTCCGGTGTCGAGGGTGTTCGAGATGGCGGCCAGGACGCGCCGCATGATCTTGCCCGACCTCGTCTTCGGCATGTCGGAGACGATGTGCACCGCCTTGGGCCGCGCGATCTTGCCGATCATCGTCTCGATCGTCGCGACGATCTTGTCGGTGATCTCCTTCGTCGCCGCGTAGCCCGGCTTGAGCGAGACGTAGATCTCGGGGACGCGCCCCTTGACCTCGTCGACGACCGGGACCACCGCCGCCTCGGCGACCTCGACGACCGTGAGGCAGGCCGACTCGAGCTCCTTCGTCCCGAGCCGGTGCCCGGCGACGTTGATGACGTCGTCGACCCGGCCGAGAATCCGGAAGTAGCCGTCGGCGGCGTGCAGCGCCCCGTCCCCCGCGAAGTACGGCCAGTCCTGCCACCTCTTGCTCGTCCTGTCCTTGCAGTACTTCGCGTAGTACTGCCTCCTGAACCGGTCGTGGTCGCCCCAGATCGTCTGCATGATCCCCGGCCAGGGGTTCCGGATGCAGAGGTTGCCCGCCCGGCCGGTGCCGTGGCTCATCTCCTTCGCGTTCTCGTCCAGGATGACAGGGTAGATGCCCGGCATCCCGGGGCCGGCGCTCCCCGGCTTCATGAGGTCGAGCGCGGGCTTCGTCGAGCAGAGGAAGCCCCCGGTCTCCGTCTGCCACCAGGTGTCGACGATGACGGCCTTCCCCTTGCCGACGACCTCGTAGTACCAGCGCCAGACCTCGGGCTCGATCGGCTCGCCGACCGTCGTCATGTGCTTGAAG
>CALBDV010000171.1 GCA_937927565.1 uncultured Holophagales bacterium | reverse complement strand
GGGGAGCGAGACGCTCTTCGTCGGCGTGAAGGGGCGGGCCGAGGAGCAGGTCGTCCCCCGCGAGGGAATTCCGATCCACTTCGTGCGGGCCTCGGGCTTCCCCGGTGCACGTCCCTCGTCCGCCTTCGCCCGGTTCGTCGTCGACCTCGCCGTCGGGACGGCGCAGGCGGCCGGGATCCTCCTCCGCTTCCGCCCCGACGTCCTCGTCGGGACCGGAGGTTTCGCCTCGGCGCCGGTCATCTTCGCCGCGACCTTCCTGAAGAGACTCCGGCTGTCGAAGGCCCGGGTCTTCGTCCACGAGCAGAACGCGGTGCCGGGGAAGCTGAACCGGCTCGTCGGCCGTTTCGCCGAGAAGGTCTTCGTCACGTTCCCCGAAACGCTCTCCCTCTTCCCGGGCAACGGCGCCCTCACGGGCTACCCGGTCCGCAAGAGGATCGGGCACGTGGCGCCGGAAGAGGCCCGGGCGCGTCTCGACTTCACCGTGCCCGAGGGGCGGACGGTCGTCTTCGTCTTCGGCGGGTCCCAGGGCTCACGTTCGCTCAACCGCGGCCTCGTCGACGCCCTCGGCGACCTGATGCCGCACGCCGCCCGGCTGTTCATCGTCCACGGCACCGGCCTCTTCAAGGGAGGCGGATACGACGCGGAGGCCGACACCGCGGCGCGCCTCGCCGCGCGTTACACCGAGGAGGAGCGGGCGAGGATCGCCACGTTCTACACGTCGCGGAGCTACTTCCACGACATCGCCTCGGTCTACGCCCTGGCCGGCCTCGTCGTCATCCGCGGCGGCTCGGGAAGCCTCAACGAGGTGGCGCGGATGGGGATACCCGCCCTCGTCGTCCCGAAGGCGAACCTGCCGGGCGATCACCAGGTCGCCAACGCCCGTGCCCTCGAGCGCGCCGGCGGTGCGGAGGTGCTCTACGAGGAGACGGTCCTCTCGGACGGGCACCTCGTCGAGGTCCTCGACGGCGCGCGCCTGGCGCGGCGCATCCTCGCCCTGGCGGAAGACCCCGTCCGGCGCGCCGACATGTCGAAGAAGGGCCGAGACGTCCTCGGAATCGACGCCGCGGCCGAGATCGCCCACCACGTCCGCCACGGCCACGCGCGCACCGCCATCGATCCGACGCTCGTCCCGGCACCCACGGTCGTCTCGAACGCCGCGCTCCTGTCCCGCCTCGAGAAGGCGGCGGCGGCGGCGGGGCGGAGCTACCGCGTCGAGGACGTCGTCGAGCCCCGGGACCTCACCTGGTTCCGGAGCCGGGCGGCCTCGCTCCTCGTGAACGACGAGTGGGAGGCACGCAACCTCGGCGTGAAGCTCCTCGGCCTCCTCGACGCGAAGGAAAAGGTCCCTCTCCTCCTCGCGCTCCTGGCCGACCGGACGCCGGCCCCTCTCTTCCAGCGGATGCTCGGTGGTGACTTCGCCCAGGTCGGCTTCGTCCGGCGGAACGTCTACACCGCCCTCGCGCGCCTCGACGTCGTCGACGGGGGCGTCGAGGAGGCCCTCCTCGCCGGGTTCTCCGACCCCTACTGGGAGGTGAGGGCGGAGGCGGCGCGGACGGCGGCGCGCTTCGCGGGCCGGCTCGTCCGGCACGCCGAGGCCGTCGCGGCGCTTCGAAAGGGGCTCTCAGATCGCAATCTCGAGGCCGCGGCCGCGGCCGCCGAGGCGCTCGGCGTTCTCGGCACGGAGAAGGACGCGCTCCCGGCCCTCCTGGCGCTCGCCGACTACCGTTTCTGGAAGGTCCGGGCTGCGGCGCTGAAAGGAGTTCTCTCCCTCGTCGAGCGGGGCGAGGTGCGCGACCGGGAGAAGCTGAAGAAGGCGCTGCCCGGGTTCCTTCTGACCTCGACCGACTTCCGTCCCCAGTTCGAGATGAAGCTGTCGTACCGCCGCGTCGTCGAGGCCCTCTCGCGCGGCCAGGAGGCGGCCCGATGATCTTCTGGATCGGCAAGCTCCTCGCGCCGTTCCCGTCGCTCTCGTTCCTGCGCCTCGCCGAGTACCTCTCGGCCCGGTCCATCGGCGCGGCGCTCACGGCGGTCCTGCTGACGCTCTGGCTCACGCCCAAGGTCATCTGGTGGCTCCAGCGACGCGCCTTCGTCGACCAGGTGCGCGAGACGGGAATTCCCTCGGCCTTCGACAAGGCCGGGACGCCGGTGATGGGGGGCGTCGTTCTCGTCGGCGTCGTCACCGGTTCCAGTCTCCTCTGGTGCAACCTCGGGAGCGGCTATGCCCTCCTCGTCCTCCTCGGGATGGTCTGGTTCGGCGCGATCGGGTTCATCGACGACCGGGCCAAGATGATGGCGAGGTCCGGGGACAAGGGAATGTCGGAGCCGAAGAAGCTCCTCCTGCAGGGGACGTTCGCCGCGTTCCTCGTCGCGGTCCTCGCGAGCCCGTTGACACCCCTTCCGGCGGCCGAGGCGGCCCGCCTCCACCTGCCGTTCCTGAAGACGGCGATTCTCGACAACCCGTGGCTCTACCTCCCGTTCGTCTTCCTCTTCGTCCTCCTCGTCGGCAACTCGGTCAACATCACCGACGGGATGGACGGCCTCGCCATCGTCCCCTCGGTCTTCGCGATCTCCGTCCTCGGCGTTTTCGGCTACCTCCTCGGGAACGCCATCTGGTCGCGCTACCTCGTCTACCCGTTCCTGCCGGGTGCGGGCGAGCTCGCCATCTTCGCCTCGGCATTCGCGGGGGCGGGCATCGGCTTCCTCTGGTTCAACGCCTACCCGGCGCAGATCTTCATGGGCGACACCGGTTCGCTCTCCATCGGCGGAAGCCTCGCGGTGGCGTCGGTCCTCCTGAAGCAGGAGTTCCTCTTCGTCATCCTGGGCGGGCTCTTCGTCGCGGAAGCGTTCTCCTCCCAGGTGCAGGACAAGATCGGCATCAAGCTCCTGGGCCGGCGAATCTTCGCGCGCGCGCCGCTCCACCACGCCATGGCGTACAACGGGCTGGCCGAGACGAAGGTCGTCGTGAGACTCTGGATCGTGGCCGGCATCCTCGCCCTGGCCGCCCTCGCGACGCTGAAGCTCCGGTGACGGGAGTGCGCAGGTCCTCGGCGGCAAACGCCCTCCTCGTCGGCGCGGGGGTCCTCCTGAGCCGGCTGGCGGGGTTCGTCCGCGAGAGGTTCTTCGCACACTACCTCGGCAGCTCCATGGCGGCCGACGCGCTGCGGGCCGCGCTCCGCGCCCCGAACGTCCTCCAGAACCTCTTCGGCGAGGGCTCGCTCTCGGCCTCGCTCATCCCCGTCTACTCGCGCCTCCTGGCCGAGGGGAGGGAGGAGGAGGCGCGGCGCACGGCCCGGACGGTCGGCACGCTCCTCGCGCTGCTGGCGGTCCTGCTGTCGGCGCTCGGCGTCCTGGCTGCGCCGCTCCTCGTCGACGTCTTCACGCCGGGGTTCTCCGGAGAGCGTCGCGACCTGACGGTCCGGCTCGTGAGGATCCTCTTCCCCGGCACGGGCCTCCTCGTCCTCTCGGCCTTCTGCCTCGGCATCCTCAACAGCCACCGCCGGTTCTTCCTCCCCTACGCCGCGCCCGTTCTCTGGAACGGCGCGATCATCGCGGCCCTCGTCGTGGCGGGTGCGAAGACGGGCGCGGCCGGGATCGCCGTCTGGGCCGCCTGGGGCGCGGTGGCGGGGAGCCTTCTCCAGGTCGCGGTGCAGCTGCCGCAGGTGGCGCGGCTCGTCGGCTCGCTGCGCCCTTCGCTCGACACGCGCTCGGGGCACGTGAGGACGATCTTCCGGAACTTCCTCCCGAGCGTCGGGAGCCGCGGCGTGACGCAGGTTTCGAGCTGGGTCGACCAGGTCATCGCGAGCTTCCTCCCGGCGGGCGCCGTCGCGATGCTCGGCTACGCGCAGACGCTCTACATCCTCCCGATCTCCCTCTTCGGGATGTCGGTCTCGAGCGCCGAGCTGCCGGAGCTCTCGAGCGGGCTCGGAGCGGAGAAGCTGCGCGAGCGGCTCGACACCGCGCTCCGGCGCGTCGCGTTTCTCGTCGTCCCCTCGGCGGTCGCCTTCGCCCTCCTCGGCGACCGGGTCGTCGCGCTCGTCTTCCAGACGGGCGCGTTCGGGGCGGAGGACGTGCGGATCGTCTGGACGGTGCTCGCCGGCTCGGCGGTCGGCCTCCTGGCGATGACGCTCGGGAGGCTCTACGCATCCGCGTTCTGGGCGCTCCACGACACGCGGACGCCGCTGAGGTTCGCGATGGTCCGGGTCGCGCTGAGCGCCGCGCTCGGTGCGGGCCTCGCCTTCGGGGGGCCTCGCCTCCTCGGTCTCGACCCGCGCCTCGGCCTCGCGGGGCTCACGCTCGGCTCGGGCCTCGCGGGCTGGCTCGAGATGCTCCTCCTGCGCCGCGCGCTGAACCTGCGCGTGGGGAGGACCGGACTGCCGGCCTCGTTCTCGCTCCGGGTCTGGGGCGCCGCGTTCGGCGGGGCCGCCGCCGGATATGGCGTGAAACTCG
>CALBDV010000170.1 GCA_937927565.1 uncultured Holophagales bacterium | reverse complement strand
TCTCTGCTGCGGTGCGACAATCCGCCGATTGATCCGTCGCCGCCGCGGGGATGCGGCATGAGGAGAGTCATGCGGGTACCGATGAGCGTGTGTCCGGCCCTGGTCGCAATGGCCGTTCTGGGCGGAGTGGCGTGGGGCGAAGAGGCCGCCGAGGCGCCGCCGGCGATCGCGAAGTTCAGCGAGAAGAAGTTCTCGCACGAGCAGTACCGCGCCGCCATTCTCGGAAAGGTCGCGTTCCGCAAGGGACGCAAGCCCGTCGAGCCGAAGGAGCCCCTGCGCGTGACGTTCGTGAGGACGGACGTGAAGGGAGCCGTCGTCCCGATCGAGGTGAAGGACGGCGAGGGGTTCATCCTGCAGGCGGTTCCCGGCACCTGGGAGATCCGCGAGATCGCGCGCGCCGGGCGTCTCTACAAGACGGGTCAGCAATTCGGGGTGACTGCCGGGAACGTCGTCTACATCGGATTCACCGACATCGCACTCGGGGACGAGGACAAGTCGGCGTACGGGTACGAATACCGCCTCGACACGACGGTCAGCATGGCGGCGTTCGGGCGCCACCCGGAGCTGGGCAAGCTGATCAACGCCTGGGTGCCCGCCTCGTTCTTCACGAACGACAACGTGTCGCTCTTCGCGCCGACGTACGCCGTCACCTCCGCCGAAGTGAAGACGCCGAAGACTCTCGCCGCGGCTTCCGAGCACGGTGACCTCG
This sequence comes from uncultured Holophagales bacterium, assembly GCA_937927565.1. Lineage (GTDB taxonomy): Bacteria > Acidobacteriota > Thermoanaerobaculia > UBA5066 > UBA5066 > UBA5066. Next base: position 2,531 of record CALBDV010000170.1, on the reverse strand, counting down.
CCACGGCGCGCGAGCTCCTCGCGGCGGGCGCCGACCCGAACACCCTCGACTCCGACGGCTGGTCGCCGCTCCACTCCGCGACGCGCTTCGGCCACGCGGCGATCGCCGAGCTGCTCCTCGACCGCGGCGCCTCTCCCTCCACGCAGAACCCGAACGGTTGGACTCCCCTGATGATGGCGCTGCGGTACGGGCCGGAGGCGCTGGCCACGAAGATGCTCCAGAAGGGAGCCGCGGCGGACCGCAAGGCGAACGACGGGTGGACTCCCCTGATGCTCGCCGTTCGCAACGGCCAGCCCGCGAACGCGCGGCTCCTGCTGGAGAAGGGCGCCGCCGTGAACGACCGGACGAAGACCGGGACGACGGCCCTGATGCTCGCCGCGGGGTACGCCCCCGAGGAGATCGTGAAGGCTCTCCTCGAGAAGGGCGCCGACCTGGCCGAGAAGGACGGGGACGGCTGGTCGGCCCTGACCTGGGCCCTCCGCTACGGAAAGGCCGCGAACGCCCGACTCCTCGTGGATCGGGGGGCCGACGTCCAGGCGGTGGACGGCGAGAGCTGGACGCCGCTGATGTACGCCCTTCGGTACGAGCTCTCCGACGTCGCCCTTCTCCTCCTCGACAAGGGCGCCCGGCCCAACGAGCGGAACAAGAACGGCTGGTCGCCCCTCCACTTCGCGCTCCGCTACGGTGCGCCGCAGGTGGCGCGGCGGCTCATCGAGTCGGGTGCCGAGAGGGACCGCCCCACGTCCGACGGCTTCACGCCGCTGATGCTCGCCCTTCGCAACAACCAGTCGGAGAACGCCAAGCTGCTCATCGCGAAGGGGGTCGACGTCGACGCGAAGAGCCAGGACGGATGGACGCCGCTGATCTTCGCGCTGCGGTACGAGCAGATCGAGTGCGGCCGGCTTCTCGCCCAGAAGTGCAAGCGGCTCGACGACAAGGACAAGGACGGCTGGACGGCCCTCATGTTCGCCCTTCGGTACGGGAACGCCGAGGCGGCGGAAACCCTCATCCAGAGAGGGGCCGCGTTCAACTACACGGTGGCGGACGGGTGGGAGCCTCTCCTCACCGCGCTGCGCAACGGACAGGCCGAGAACGCGCGGAGGCTCATCGAGAAGGGGGCGAACGTGAAGGCCCGGACGGCCCAGGGCTGGTCGGCGCTGATGTTCGCGATCGAGTACGGGCAGCCGGAGAACGCCAAGCTCCTCCTCCAGAAGGGGGCCGACGGAATGCTCCCGAACGCGGACGGAGCGACGGCCGTCGCGCTCGCGAAGAAGAAGGGGTACTTCGAGCTCGTCCAGCTGCTCGGCGGCGACCCCGCCGACGTGGAGCCGGCGTTCGCGAAGCCGGCGCCGGCCAGGGGCCTCACCTACTCGCAGGTCGTCGCGACCTACCCGGCGGGCGTCAAGCCGTGCACGACGGTCGTCGACGTGACGAGCGTCTCCCCCACCGGCCAGTGGCAGACGTTCGGAGTCGTCGAGCATCGCAATCACCAGCCGCTGCTCCAGTACTACGGGACGCACGTGACGCTGAAGGTCCCTGCCACGGCCGGCGGCGTGCAGCACCCGGCCGGGACGCTGCTGACCGTCGACAAGGACCAGAACTGGATTGCCGTGACCAGCTGGGACTGAAACCCGAGCTGAGCCATGACGTACCTCGGATACTGACCCGCGTATGCCGCGGCATCCCATATGCCGTGGCATGGAGGCTCGTATGTGTCACTGGCTTCCCGGGGCTGTTGCCGCTCTCCTTGTCGCCGTCTCCCCGATAACGGCAGCCGCGAAGGGACCGGTTTCCGGCTTCGTCCCCGTTCCGGGTGGGAAGCTCTTCTACGAAGAGCGAGGCTCCGGGCCGGCCGTGATCCTGATCCACGGCGGGATGCTCGACCACCGGATGTGGGACCCGCAGGTGGCGGCGCTCGCGCGCTCGTTCCGGGTCATCCGGTACGACGTCGCGGGCCACGGGAAGTCGCCGGTGCCGGAGGGAGCCTGGAAGGAGTACGAGCACCTCGGGCTCCTGATGGACGCGCTGAAGGTCGAGAGCGCGAGCCTCGTGGGCCTTTCGATGGGCGGCCGCATCGCCCTCGACTTCGCCATCGCCTCTCCGGCCAGGGTGCGCTCGCTCGTCCTCGTCGACCCGGGGCTGCCCGGGTTCCCGTTCATCGGGCGCGACTGGCTGTCCCGCATCGGCGAGAGCAATCGCGCCCGGAGGGCGGGCGACGCCGAGAGGGTGGCCGACCTCTTCCTTCGCAGCTGGCTCGCCGGGCCGCACCGCACGCCCTCGCAGGTCGATCCGGCCGTCTGGGCGAAGGCGCTCGAGATGGCGGTGCCGAACGCGCTGACGGGCGCCCAGGGAGGCGAGCTGGAGCCGGCGGCCGTGGGACGGCTGGGCGAGGTGACGGCGCCGGTCCTCGTCATCGAGGGAGAGCTCGACTGCGAGGACATCCACCTCATCGACCGGCTTCTCGAGCGGCGCATCCCGGGGACGCGCCGCGTGGTCGTTCCCGGCGTCGCCCACATGCCGAACCTGGAGCG
>CALBDV010000169.1 GCA_937927565.1 uncultured Holophagales bacterium | reverse complement strand
TTCTCCTCGGCACCCTGGGTGTCGTCGCCGTGGGCGCCCTCGACTTCGTGACCGGTGTCGAGCTTTCCGTCTCCCCTCTCTACTTCGTGCCGGTGGGCTTCGTTGCCTGGAAGCTCGGCAAGCGGGCAGGGCTCGCGTTCGCGTTCGCGTCGGCGGCGGCCTGGCAGGCGTCGAACTCTCTCGCGGGACTGGACCGCACGGGGCTGCTCGCCTTCGTCTGGAACGGCTGCGTTCAGCTGGTGGGCTTCCTCGTCGTGGCGCTCCTCGTGGCCGAGCTGCACGAGAGGGTCGCTCGGGAACGGGACCTCACGAGAACCGACTCCCTCACCGGGCTCGCGAACGGGAACGCCTTCCGTGAACGGGCGACGCTGGAAGTGGCGCGGACACGCCGCTGGCGCCGGCCGCTGACGATTGCCTACGTCGACCTCGACGACTTCAAGGCCGTCAACGAGGAGTTCGGACAGTCCGTCGGGGACGAGGTTCTCCGGACGGTTGCGGTGGCGCTCCGCTCCGCCATCCGGTCGACGGATCTGGCGGCCCGCATCGAAGGGGACAGGTTCACGCTTCTCTTTCCGGAGACGGACAAGACCGGAGCGAAAGTCGTCCTGGAGACGGTCCTGGGCCGGCTGCACCAGGACCTGATCCGGGCCGGCTGGCCGGTCACCGCGAGCATCGGCTCCGTCACCACGGTCGAGGCCACGAGCCCCGAATCGCTCCTCAGGCAAGCCGACCAGGTGCTGTTCGAGGTCAAGAAAACAGGCAAAGCGGCCGTTCGCACCGCCGAAGCCGGCGTCGCGAACCCGGTGAGCTGACCCGAGCCTCGGTCAGCCCTGTGGTCCCGCCGGCCGAGCGGCCCGCTTCTCGGCCACCGACAGAAGGTCGCGCGCGTGATCGGCGAAGGGCGAGGTGGGGGCCCGTTCGAGGAGGTATCTGTAGACCCGGACCGCTTCCAGCGGCTCTTTCGCCTTGTCCAGGTGGTGCTCGGCGACCCGGAGGAGCCCCTTGAAAGCCTTCGGATCCGTTGGTTCCGTATCCAGGGCCTGGGAGAAGGTCCACGCCGCCGCAGCGACGTCCCCGTCGCGCAGGAGCTGGTCGGCGAGGAGGTCGAGCGCCGTCCGGTCGAGGCCGAGCTCGGTCAGCCGGTCCAGGTGACGACGGTAGATCTCGGCCGCGAGCCTCGGCTCCTTCTTGGCGAGCCCGGCCGGAATCGCCTCTCTCGCCGCTTCCAGCGCTCCTTTGGCATCTCCCGACGACAGGCGCGTCTGCCAGACGGTGTGGAGGTGCTTCGGATCCCCGAGCACCGGCCCCTGAGCTTCGACTGCCGAGGGCGGCCCGGCGTGGACCGCGGCGGAAGCGACGGCGACCGCCTCGGACGCTTCGGCGGGGAGCACGGCTTCGAACGTCTCGGGCACCTCCCCCTCCTCCACGAGGCTCGCCGCCGCGAAGGCTCCGCAGAGCTTTCCCTGGAGGGTGAGGACCATCCCGATCGGGTAGAGGAGGAACAGGACCATTCCGGTCAGGGCGGCCTTGGGGTTCACCGACACCATGGCGACGATGACCGGAAGAGCGATCGCAAACACGGCGATGGGCGGACCAAACGTCCCCGCGATGGCGACGAACAGCTCTCCGATTCTCCCGGGGAAGAGCGCACGCCAAAGCCCGGGAGAGAAGAGGTCACCGAAACCGGGCGCGGCCGCGGAGACGACCACGAAGGCGAACGAGATCACCATCCCCAGCCCGGACCAGAGAGCCAGGAGAAACGGGATGCGCGGAGCCCCGAGCAGGCCGAACCCGAGCGCAGGGAGCCCGGCGGACGCCTGCGGTTCCCCTTTCATGAGAACCCAGGCGACGAACGGGAGCACCCAGACCACCCAGAGGACGAGAAGCCGCCCCGCCGCCAGGAACGTCCCCGACCAGGGCCCCGCCGAGCTGGAAAAGAGCCCGCCCTCGCTGTCGCCCGCGATCCCGAGCTGGGCGAACCGGGAGACGAATACGAGGACCGTCAGCCCCCAGACGACGGAAACCGCCGCGCCGATACCGGCAGAGCGCGGCCCGCTCGAGCCGATCAGCAGGAGGAGGCCCGCAGGCAGGGCGGCCAGCAGCCCGGTGAAGAGCGAGACGATCGAGAAGGAGTCGAGGACTATGCCCCCCGAGACACGCGAGAAGACCGTGCGGCCACCCATGGAACCTCCTGCCCCGCGCGAGGGGCCCGGGACTTCGCCGGATCGATGACGACATTCTAGTCGGCGGACTGCGCCGGGGTCGACGGAGGCCAGCCGGAGCGCACTCCGGGGCCATCTGCTATAAATCCATCGACCAGGCAACCTGTCGTAGAGACCCCGAGAAGGAGATATCCCGATGAAGTTTCGCTTCCCCGTCGTACTTGCCGCCGCCACCCTCGCCGTACCGGCCTTCGCCCAGTTCGAGGCCCCCCAGCCGAGCCCGAAGGCGACCCTGACGCAGCGGGTCGGCCTCACCGACGTGACGATCTCCTACAGCCGCCCGAGCGTGAAGGGCCGCGCCATCTGGGGCGCCCTCGTCCCGCTCGACAAGCCCTGGCGGACCGGCGCGAACGCCGCCACGACCATCACGTTCTCCGACGACGTCACCGTCGAGGGACAGAAGCTCGCCGCCGGGACCTACTCGATCGTGACGATCCCCGGCAAGGACGAGTGGACGGTCATCTTCAACAACGACACGAAGCTCTGGTGGGAGACCGAGTACGACGCCGCCAAGGACGCCCTCCGCGTGAAGGCGAAGCCGCAGGCCGCCGGAATGGTCGAGACGCTCCACATCGGCTTCCCCTCGATCGGCGCGACGAGCGCCGTCCTCGCCATCGAGTGGGAGAAGGTGAGCGTCCCGGTCACGATCGGCGTCGACGTCGACGGAAAGCTGAAAAAGGCCCTCGCCGCCGTCGAGGCGTCCTCCTGGCAGGCGCCCCTCGCCACCGCTCGCTACTACTTCGAGCAGGCGGGGAACCGCCCCGAGGGGTGGAAACACCTCGAGAAGTCGATCGCGGCGAACCGGAACTGGGCGAACGTCGCCCGCAAGGCCCGTTTCTTCGCCGAGGAAGGAAAGACCGCCGAAGCCGTGAAGGCCGGTGAGGAGGCCCTCGCCCTCGCGAAGGCGGATCCCGCCAAGCCGAATGTGACCGCTTTCGAGAAAGCGGTCGGCGAATGGAAGGCGAA
>CALBDV010000168.1 GCA_937927565.1 uncultured Holophagales bacterium | reverse complement strand
CCGTTCACCGTGAGCGAGCAGATCCTGGGCAAGTACCCCGGGTGGAAACCGAAGACCTGCTTTCCGTGTAAGAACGGGAAGGGCAAGGCCGAGGTGGCCGCAGCCTCTCCCGCCCGCGGCGGCGCGCGTTCCCGCGCCGGATCCCGCGAGGAGAACCTTCCCGTCGCCTCCGTCCTCGCCCGGCACACGGCCGGTCCGAAGGATGGGGTCTTCACGGACGGTGCCGCCGACCCGAACCCCGGTCCGGGTGGCTGGGGAGCGGTCTACGTCGTCGGGGACCGTGTCGTGTCCGAGGATTGCGGGCACGAGCCGCACACGACGAACAACCGGATGGAGCTCGTCGCGCTCGTCGCCGGATGCCGCCTCGTTCCTCCCGGCACGCCGGCGATTCTCTACACCGACAGCATGCTCTGCGTGAACACTCTGACTTTGTGGGCGAAGGGCTGGGAAGCTCGGGGCTGGAAGCGCAAGGATGGCCCGATCAAGAACCTCGAGCTCGTCCAGGAGCTCTACCTCACCCTCCGGTCCCGCCCCGAGCTGGAGGTCCGCTGGGTTGCCGCCCATTCCGGCATCCGCTGGAACGAGTACGCCGACGCGCTCGCCACGGCCTACCGGCGGAAGGTGCGCTGAAGGGACGTCTGCCCGAACTCGTGTAATACACGATTTCATGCCTGGCACGAGTGGGGGATGCAACAGGCGCGGCGAGTCCGTCGCAGCCTCCGTGTGTCCGCGTAAGTGCCGTCTTCTTTCTCCGGAAATCTTGACACGCGCGGGAGGGGTGGGGAGACTTCGCAGAATTGGGAATCCACGTTGCCTTGGTATTCACGAAGAGCATCGTCCGCAAGGGCCAGAATCTGATTGGAGGACCCGATGATGAAGAGACTTCCTATCGTCATTCTTGCGCTGGCATTCGTCGCCGTAGGTGCGAACGCGCTCGCTCAGTGCGTGATCATGTCTAACAACGAGTGCGGTACGACCTTCGGCAACCCCTCGTGCACGTACGCTCCTGGGAAGACGTGCATCCATGACGCAATTCAGTGCCGGACGAGCTGCGGTACCGGCGGTTGGCAGGACTGTGAGGTCCAGCCGGGCGTCTGCATCGACTACCAGTGGTAGACGGGCAGAAGCCGCCCGCAACGTGGGGCGGCATCCCGGCTCTTGTTGGGATGCTTCTCCTGCCTGCCCCGGCGCACGGCGACACCACGGCCCAGGTGAAGCTCGTTCTGGAAGGCAGAGACGTCACGAAGGACCATCCCGCGGCCGTCGTCCGTTTCATGCCGCGACCGCGCAAAGGGAGCGACATGATCCCCCCTGAGGTCGTTTGCAGCGCGGGGCACGTCTGCTCCATACCTCCTGGCCTCTATTACCTCGAGGTGGAAGACCCTGCACTGATCGTCGAAAGTCGGCCCAGGCTGCTCGTGGAGGAGGGACAGGACGGGTCCATCCCCATCTCGATCCAGGTGGCCGGTGCCGCAACCCTGACCATCCCCGGCGGCCACGTGCCCGTTGGCGGCTCTCTCGAAGCGCTGGACGAGCGACTCGGCGTCATTCACGCGCGAAAGACGGATGGATCGGTCGCGCGTGTCCGTATCCCGGGCCGCCGAGTCATCCTCTGCGCCTACGACGAGAGGCAGCGACCGCTTGGCTGCCAAAGTGCGACTGCCCGAGCCGGGGAAACGAAGACCTTGTCGGGCCTTCCGCGTCCCGGCCGCGGCCGGGGCCAACTCCTCGTCGGCTTGACCTATCCCGACGAATCGGCGCCGGCTGACGTCCGGGTCGTCCTGAGGAGCGGGGAACAGCGCCTTGCCCCCGATGCGATCGTGACGGGCCGATCACTCCGGCTCTACGCCGTCTGGTACGACGCACCCGCCGGGCGGGCTTCGCTGGACCTCTCGTCGCGCCATTGGTTCGCGAAAGAGGCGAGCGTCGAAGTCCCGGAGCGCGGGACGAAGGTGACCGTCGGCATCGCGCTGGCCAGGAAACCGAAGCTCACCGTGTCGCTCGAGTGGCCGGAGAAGCTTGGCACCGGCGACGTGAACGTTGATCTCTTCACATCCTGTCCTGAGAGCATGATCTCTCGGGAGATGCCCCCACCCCTCATGTTCTGCCGGAGCGAAGGAACTCAGAGCGGGCCGCCGAGCGCCACCTTCTCATTCCCTGACCTCGATCCCGGTCTGGTGGCGATCCGGTGGCGAAAGGAGCCGCTGTCGAATGCTCGCTGGGTGGACCTTCGAAGCGGCGAGTCCCGAGAGGAACGGGTACCGGTCGAGGTCTTCGACGTCCACGGGTCCGTGCGGCGGGCCGGACGGCCGATGGAGGCCGAGATGAAGTGGGAGATAGCGAACGGCGTCGCCGGGGCCCGTGCGAGGACAGACCCGGATGGCGCCTACCGTCTCTTCGTCGCTCAGCCGGGTGATTGGGGCGTCGGGCTGCGTGACGAGTCGGGTCGGGTGTTTGGGGAGTCGTGCGTGGTGACCTCCGACGTCCGGTGCGATTTCGACGTTCCTTCCAACAGGGTGCGGGCGCGCGTTGTGGATGAGGAGAACGGGCCGGTGGCGGGGGCGCGAATCCACTACGAGGTGCTAGGCCCTGGACCCGAGCACCGGCGCCGGGACATCGGAGGGGCCGCATCGAACGAGACCGGGGTCGCCGATCTGCCGCCGCTCCGGACGGGGCTGTTGACGCTGGCCGTCCGGGCGGAGGGTTTCGCCCCGGCGACCGCCGAGCCGGTCGAGATCACGGAAGCGACGACGGAGCGGGAGATCACCGTCCGTCTTCGCTCCGGGGCCGGGCTGCGGCTTTCCATCGTGACGTCGGAGGGGACGGCGGCACGCCAGGCGCGGGTCTGGTCTGGGGACTACGGTGCACTTGCAGACGAGACGGGACTTGCGGTTTTCCAACAACCGCTAGCCCCCGGAAGCCCCCTGATCGCGTTCGATCTCAGAGGCGCCATGGTTTTCTCGCGGTTCCCGGGCGGAGACTCGTTCGAGATTCGCATCCCCCGTTCCGGCCCTCCCATCCGAGTCAGATTTCAGCGGCCTGATGGGACGCCGCTACCGAACACGGGCGTGCATCTTGCGGTGGACGGGATCCTCGACGACAAGCGATTTGCCGATCAGGCGCTCGCCTCGGGCGGCCAGTGGGTGTCGGACGAGACCGGCAGGATGAGCGTTGCCGGTATCCCGGGTCAGGGCACGTTGACGATCTACCCCTTCGGGAGGCCGGATCTGGCGGTGACGAGAATTCTGCCGGTAACCGACGAGCTGACGTTCACGTTACCGCCCGGGGTCCCCTGAAGGCATGGCGGACGCTCAGACGGTCCGCTCGACCACTATCTTCTCTCCCGTCAGCTCCCGCTCGCCGCGCTGGTAGGCGAGGATCCTCTCGACGAGGAGGCGGACCGGCTTCGGGAACG
>CALBDV010000167.1 GCA_937927565.1 uncultured Holophagales bacterium | reverse complement strand
CGGAACAACACGGTGCGGTCTCCCTCCCTCTACGTTCCGGAACCGACGCGACGCCTTGGCACGAGCTGAGTAAAGCCTTTGTGCCGGGTATGTTGCGCGGGTCCACCAAGACTGTCAAGGACTCGGAGGGCCCAAATGGCCACTGGACAGGGAATCCGCGGGGCGCTATAAGTCGCAGTCCCGGCGTCGGCCCGGCTCCGCCTTCAGGGAACGGAAGAAGGAAGCCGCCGGAAATCGCGTTCAGGAATCAGAGGGAGCCGCCCAATGCCCCAGATGTGTGAGATCTGCGGAAAGTCCCCGGTCGCCGGACACCGGGTCAGCCACGCCAACAACATCACGAACCGCCAGTTCCGTCCCAATCTCCGGAAGGTTCGCGCAGCGGTGCCCGGCGGCTCGAAGCGGGTCACGGTCTGCACCCGGTGCCTCCGGTCGGACAAGGTCACCAAGGTCGTTCGCTGACGCTCCCGCCCGCGACCGGGGGCTGAGCCCACGCGTCGCACCGGCCCTCGCTCAGCGGGGGCCGAGCCGGGAGACGTTGAACTTTCGTCTCACGCTGGCGACTCCGGAGACGGACTGGATCGCGAGGAAGAGCCGGTCGAGGTGTCTCCGATCCGGGGTCGTGACGCTTCCCTCGATGACGGCGGTCTTGCCCGGGCTCGTCCGAGCCTCGATCGACTCGATGTTCGACCCGGCGTCCGAGATGACCTGGGTGATCCTGGCCAGGATCCCCGGCCGGTCCTCGACCTGGACCTCGAAATCGACCGTGAAAGAGACGCCCTTGCCGACGTGCCAGTCCACTTCGATCTCGCGGCTCGGGTCGAAGAGGAGATTGCGGACGTTCGGACAGGCCGCGGAGTGGACGGACACGCCGCGTCCGCGGGTCACGTAGCCGACGATCTCCTCCCCCGGGACAGGCCGGCAGCACTTCGCCAGGGTCGCGAGGAGGTCGTTCTCACCCCTCACGAGGATCCCGGTCCCGCCGATCGGGAGGATTTTCCGGACGGCCTTCTTCAGCGCGTCGGTGCGGGAGGACCCGGCTTTTTCCGCCGACGGCTCCTCCTGCGGGAAGAGCTTCTGGACGACGGCGCGCGGCGGGATCTTTCCGTACCCGATCTCGGCCAGGAGGTCGTCGACGCGCGCCACGCCCAGCTCCGGCAGAACGGAGTCGAAGGACCCGGCGTCGGCGAGCTTGCCGAACGAGCGCTTGACCTTCTTGAGCTCCTTCTCGAGGAACCGCCGCCCGATCTCGATCGACTTCTGCTTCTCCTTCGTCTGGAGAAAGGCCCGGATCTTGTTTCGCGCCCGCGACGTCACGACGAAGGCGAGCCAGTCTCGCGAGGGTTGGGGAGCCGGCGACGTGAGGATCTCGACGATATCGCCGTTGACGAGCTGCGTCCGGAGCGGCACGAGCCGGCCGTTCACCCGCGCGCCCATGCAGCGATGGCCCACGTCGGTGTGGATCCGGTAGGCGAAGTCGATCGGCGAGGCTCCGCGCGGGAAGGAGTAGACCGCACCCTTCGGCGTGAAGGTGTAGACCTCGTCGGCGTAGAGGTCCATCTTGAGTGACGAAAGAAACTCGCGGGGGTTCGCGATGTCCCGGCTCGTCTCGAGGATCTGCCGGATCGCCGCGATCCCCTGCTCGTCGACGCGGCGGCTCCCGTGCCCTTCCTTGTACTTCCAGTGGGCCGCGATCCCCTGCTCGGCGAAGAGGTCCATCTCGCGCGTCCGGATCTGGATCTCGAACGGCGGCTCGCCCTCCGGGATCACCGTCGTGTGGAGCGACTGGTAGAAGTTCTGCTTCGGCATCGCGATGTAGTCCTTGATCCGGCCGGGGACGGGCCGCCAGGCCTGGTGGACGATGCCGAGGGCGCTGTAGCAGTCGCGCAGCGAGTCGACGAGAACGCGGAAGGCGAGGACGTCGTAGAGCTGGTCGAGCGGAATGGACTGCCGGACGAGCTTCTGGCGGATCGACCAGAGTCGCTTCACCCGACCGCTCACCTCGGCCGGGATTCCCGCCTCGGTCAGCTTCCCGGAGATGTCGTCCCGGAGCTTCTCGACCGCGGCCCCCGAAGCCTTCATCCGCTCGTCCACCGCGGCCGAGAGCGCCGCGAACTCGTCCGGGTGGAGGTAGCGGAAGGAGAGGTCCTCGAGCTCCCCCTTTATCCGTCCCATCCCGAGCCGGTTCGCCAGCGGCGCGTAGATCTCCATCGTCTCGGCCGCGATGGCCCGCCGCTTCTCCTCCCGCAGATGGCTGAGGGTCCGCATGTTGTGGAGGCGGTCGGCCAGCTTGACGAGGATGACCCTGAGGTCGCCCGTCATCGCGAGGAGCATCTTCCGGAACGTCTCGGCCTGCTGGGCCTCCTTGGACGTGTAGGCGTACCGGCCGATCTTCGTCACCCCGTCGACGACGTCGGCGACCTCCTGGCCGAAAAGGACGGCGAGCTCCTCCTTCGTCGTCTTCGTGTCCTCCAGGACGTCGTGGAGAAGGCCCGTCGCCACGGAGACCTCGTCGAGCTTCAGCTCGGCCAGGAGCATCGCCACGCCGATGGGGTGGACGAGATACGGCTCCCCGGAAGAGCGGAGCTGGTGCCGGTGGGCCTGGGCCGAGAAGATGTACGCCCGGCGCAGGAGATCCTCGTCCGCCCCCGGCAGGTAGCTCTCGACCGCGTCGAGGATGTCCTCGAACCTCAGCACGCCCGGATTATGGCGGCACACGTGTTCCGCGCACGACGGAACCGCATCGGGTAACCTCCGCCGGATGTCGGCTCCGCTCCCCGCTTCCGCCCCCGAACCCTCTCCCGCCCCCGCCGCGAACCCCTTCCTGCGCGCCCTCGCTGCGCCCCGGCGCTGGCTCCGATCCCTCTACGACTGGACGATGCACTGGGCCGACACGAAACAGGCGCTCGTGGCTCTCTTCCTCATCGCCGTCGTCGAGTCGTCGGTCTTTCCCATTCCGCCCGACGTCCTGCTCATCGCCATCGTCGCCTCCTCCTCGCGCCTCTGGATCCGGTCGGCGGCCCTCTGCACCGCGGGCTCGGTCCTCGGGGCCATGGGGGGCTACCTCATCGGGCAGGCCTTCATGGCGACGGCGGGACAGGCGATCGTGAACTTCTACAACGCCCAGCACCACTGGGCCAAGGTCGTGGAGCTCTACAACGGTGAGTGGGGGATCTGGTTCCTCGCAGCGGCGGCGTTCACGCCGATCCCGTACAAGGTCGCCACGATCGCGGCCGGCGCGACGGGGATGGCCTTCCTGCCGTTCGTCCTCGTCAGCATCGTCGGGCGCGCGGCCCGCTTCTTTCTCGTGGCGGGGCTCCTGCGGCTCTTCGGGCCGGCAATCCGCCGGACGCTCGAGAAGAACTTCGACCTCGCGGCGCTCGCTTTCCTCGTTCTTCTCGTCGGAGGATTCCTGATCCTGAAGCTCGTCTGACCGGCGAAGCGAGGGCCTTCAGCCTTCGCGCTCCTCGCGCGGCGGGAAGACGAGCGAGAGACCGATGGACGCCGCGAGGAGTACGGCGATGATCCCGAGCGACCAGGCGATCGGGAACTTCCCGCCGAAGGCCTCGTTCAGCCAGGCCATCTTCAACCCGACGAAGATCAGGACGGAGCCGAGGCCGTACTTGAGCAGGTGGAACTTCCCCACCGCGCCGGCCAGGAGGAAGAAGAGGGCGCGCAGGCCGAGGATCGCGCAGATGTTCGACGTGAAGACGATCAGGGGCTCGCGCGTGATCGCGAAGATCGCGGGAACCGAGTCGATCGCGAAGACGACGTCGGAGACCTCGATGAAGACGAGCGCGAGAAGGAGCGGCGTCCCGAGGAGACGGCCGTTCTCGCGGGCGAAGAGGTGCGGCCCGTGGAGATCGTGCGTGAGCGGGATCCAGCGCTTCAGGGCCTTCAGGACGACGTTGTCGGCCGGGTTCACCGGCTTGTCGGGGCTGAAGAGGATCTTGATCCCCGTGACGACGAGGAACGCACCGAAGACGTACATCACCCAGTGGAACTGGAGGAGGAGCGCCCCGAGGGCGATGAAGACGGCCCGGAAGACGAGGGCGCCCAGGATCCCCCAGTAGAGGACCCTGTGCTGGTAGGCGGCCGGGACGCCGAAGAAGTTGAAGAGGACGACGAAGACGAAGATGTTGTCGACCGAGAGCGCCTTCTCGACGAGGTAGCCGGTCAGGTACTCGAGGAAGACCTGCCGCGCCGCCGCGTCGGGGAGGAACCCCGGAACCGCCAGGAGGCGTGCGTCCGCCGCGAAGCGGGCCGCGGCCCAGAGGTAGAGGACCGCGCCGACGCACATCGCCACGAAGACCCAGGCGACGCTCCAGGCCGCCGCCTCGCGGAACCCGACGACGTGGGCCTTGCGGTGGAAGACGCCCAGGTCCAGTGCGAGCATCCCGAGGACGAAGAGGACGAAGACGCCGTAGACCCACCAGGTCTCTGCGAAGGGGAAGAGGGAGACGGGCGTCATCGAATGCTCCGGTGGACGCGGAAGGGGGCGCGGGAGCGGTCCCGCCGGGGTCGCGCCGAACGGGCGCGGCCCCGGCGAGGCCCGGTCGTCAGCGGCCCTTCGCTACGGCCTTGCCCGGCTTCGGGGCGTCCGGCACGGAGGCCGGGTGCCGGGCGGCGCGCTTCGCCTTCCAGGTCTCCCAGTTCACGACCCACGGGGCCGCGATGAAGATCGTGGAGTAGGCGCCGATGAACATGCCGACGAACAGGACGAAGGCGAAGCCGCGAATCACCTCGCCGCCGAAGAAGAAGAGGGCGGCGACGGTGAGGAACGTCAGGAACGCCGTGAGGAACGTCCGCGAGAGCGTCTCGTTGATCGACCGGTTCACCAGGAGCGCGAAGGGCTCCTTCTTCGGCTTCTCGAGGTTCTCGCGGATCCGGTCGTAGATGACGACCGTGTCGTTGGCCGAGTAGCCGATGAGGGTGAGGAACGCGGCGACCACGGTCAGCGAGATCTCCACGCCGAAGATCGCGCAGAGTCCGAGCGCGATCCAGGCGTCGTGGACGAGCGCGACGACGACCCCGGTGCCGTAGGAAACGGACCGGAACCGGAACCAGACGTAGACGAGGATCGCGCCCCAGGAGAGGACGACCGCCCAGGTCCCCTTCTTCCGGAGGTCCTTCCCGACGGCCGGCCCGACCGATTCCGCGCTGATCAGCATCACGGGCCCGGCGACCGTCTTCTCTTTCAGCCAGGCGGCGACGGCGGGAGAGGTGCCGGGCGTCGCCGCGGCGGCGTCGACGCTCGCGAAAAGTCCGTTTTCGGAGCGGGTCGCGATGATCGCCTGGGCGATCCGGTCGTACTCGACGCCCGGGTTCGCATCGGCACGGCCGGCCATCTTCTCCGGGTCGTCCTGCTGGAGCTTGGCGGAGAGGGGGTCGGCACCGTTGAGGTTCAGGTCGAAGACGCCCGCCTCGAGCCCCTTCGGGAAGAGGGCCCGCGTGAGCGCGGGCGTCACTTCGCCCGAGATGTCGCGCCCTTCCTTCAGCTCCATCGGGACGCGGAGGAGGACCTGGTTCTTTTCGGCCTTGTCGTAGCGCTGGACCGACGTGACGGGGACGTTCGCCCCTTCCACGATCTTGCGGATCTGGTCCTCGTCGGGCTTCTGCTGGAACGCGTAGACGATCTGCGCGCCGCCCGTGAAGTCGACGCCCCAGTTCAGCCCCTTCGTCGCGATCGCGCCGGCGGAGAGGAGCGCGGCGACGACCGAGCCGATGACGAAGGGCTTCTGGAGCTTGAGGAAGTCGAAGTTGGGATTCTGTAGCAGCCTCACGGGGTCCCTCAGATCGAGATGGCCTCGACCTTCTCCTTCGACCCGTAGACGAGGTCGAAGAGGAGGCGCGAGACGAAGACGGCGGTGAACATGGAGGCGCAGAGGCCGATGATGAGCGTGACGGCGAAGCCCTTCACGGGGCCCGTGCCGAACTGGAAGAGGAAGGCCGCCGCCGCGATGGTCGTCAGGTTCGAGTCGATGATCGCGCTGAGGGCCTTCTTGAAGCCCGTGTCGATCGCCGCTTTTCCGCCCTTGCCCCCGTCGAGCTCCTCGCGGATCCGCTCGAAGATCAGGACGTTCGCGTCGACCGCCATGCCGATCGTCAGGATGAAGCCGGCGATGCCCGGGAGGGTGAGCGTGGCGTTGATCCAGGCCATCCCGCCGAGCAGGATGATGGCGTTCATCGTCAGGGCGAGGACCGCGTTGATGCCTGCCAGCTTGTAGTAGACGACGACCGCGACGAAGACGAGGGCCATCCCGATGATGGATGCGAGGACGCCCTGCTTGATCGAGTCGAGGCCGAGCGACGGTCCGACCGTCCGCTCCTCGAGGATGACGAGCTGGGCGGGGAGGGCGCCCGACCGGAGGACGAGGGAGAGGGCGTCGGCCCGCTCGGCCGTGAAGTTGCCCTCGATGATCCCGTTGTCGGTGATCTGACCCTTGATGTTCGGGGCCGACTGGACCCGCTTGTCGAGGACGATCGCGAGCTGGCGCCCGATGTTGTCCCCGGTGACCCGGCCGAACTTCTCGGCGCCCTGGGCATTCAGGAAGAACTCGACGGCGGGCTGATTGAACTTGTCCTGCCCGACGCGGGCGTTCTTCAGGTCGCGGCCGGTCACGGCGGCGGCCCGGTCGAGGACGTAGAACACGGTCGTGCGCGTCCGGGCCTCGGTATCCTCCGAGTTCCCTTCCACGAGCTCCAGGTTGGCCGGGATCGCCCCGCCGTAGGCCGCCGCGGCGGCCTCGGGTGACGAGTAGGGCCCTCCCTTGAGATCGACGATCTTCAGCTCGAGGAGGCCGGTCGTGCCGATGATGTCCTTGACGCGGGCCGGGTCGTCGACGCCGGGGAGCTGGATGACGATCCGGTCGTCGCCCTGGGGCTGGATGGACGGCTCGGCGACGCCGAGGGCGTCCACGCGGTTGCGGATCGTCTCGACGGCCTGCCGCAGGGTCTGGGCCTCGATCTCCATCCGTGCCGGATCCCTGAACGTGACGCGCATCTCGCGGCCGCTCTGGTCGGAGGCCCAGTCGGTCGGCGAGAGGGCGGTCTTGACGAGCTCGGAGACTGCCGCGGGGCTGACTCCCTCCCCCATCGTGATCGTGAACCCCGCGCCCGTGGCCGGGTTCACGGTCCCGATGGCGACTCCGCGCTTGCCCGCTTCCGTCTTCAGGTGCTCGGCGGCATCCGAAGCCTCGGCGCGGAGGGCATCCTCTGCCTTCACCTGCATGACCAGGTGGATGCCGCCCCTGAGATCCAGCCCGAGCTTCAGGCCGTTCTTCAGGATGTCGCCGAATCCGGGGTTCGGGGGCGCGGTAGGGCTGTTCTTGAGGGCCTCGCGGCCCCTGTAGACGTAAGCCGCGATGGATCCGATGAGGACGACCAGCGTCACGGCGAGACGCCAGCCTGTAGGCCTTTTCACGAAACGCAACCTCCGAAGGCGGACCGGTCCGGACGAGGAGACAGCCGCCTCCTGAAGTCCTTGACCACCGACTGGAATCGGCCCGGCTCGACCGGGCCAAGGCGGGGAGTCTATTCGCCGCCCGGCGGCGGCGTCAATTCAGTCCCCGCCGCCGGCATTCCGTTCGTGACCGGCCCGCTGCGCCCGGGCAACCGGACCCGGCGCACGCGGGACGCCAGAACGGGCGGCAGCGTCGCCAGCCACCTCTCGTGTCGCTCTTCGTGGCACGAGACGAGGAGAGCCGGCCGGTCGAAGAGAAGATCCTCGAGGAGAAAGCCGAGCACGCCGCGGAAGCGTTCGTCGTCCGTCCCCACGAGCGGATCGTCCAGCAGGAGAGGCAGCCCCTTCGTGCCCGTCCCGAGGTGCCGGAGCACGGCCAGCCGCGCCACGAGATGCAGCTGTTCCCGGGCCCCGGTCGAGACCGACGCGGCGAGGTCGGCGCGGGTCACCGGGCGGCCTCCCCGCGCGACGACCGTGACCGAGAGATCCTCCCCGAACTCGAGCGACTCGTACGGAAGGCGGCAGGCCGCCAGGATCTCCTTCGAGGCCCGGGTGAGCCCGGCCCGGAAGTCGCCGTACGTCGACGTTGCCGCCGACGCCAGGACTTCCCGCGCCACGTCGAGCGCGTCCCGGAAGAGGACGGCCCTCTCGCGGGCGACCACTGCGAGGGCGAGCTGCTCCTCCGTCTCGCGGGCCGTGCCGCCCCCCTCGAATGCCCGCCGCGCGAGCTCCTTCTCGGCCACCTGCCGCTCTTCCTCCAGGACCGTGGCTTTCTGCCGTGCGGCCTCGGCCTTCCGGCGCGCGGCTTCCGGCTCCTGCGCGACGTCGAGGTCGGCCACGGTGCCTCCGAGGCCCGAGAGACGGCTCTCCACCTCGTCCCGGAGTCGGTCGAGACGCTCGGCAACGGCCTCGTCCGATTCGGAAGGCGGCGCGAGCGAGAGCGCCGGGAGCTCCACCTCGAGGATCACCTTCCGGCGTGCCGCCCGAGTCCGGCCCGCCTCGACGAAGAGGAAGGACTCCGCGAGCGACAGGCCGGGCGGTACCTGGAGCCGGGCGAGGAGCGCGACGATCTTCTCTTCCAGGCCGGCCAGGGCGGATTCTTCATCCCGCAGCTTCGCTTCTTCGCGCGCGGCCGCCTCTTCGCGGGCCGCGGCCGCGTGGTCCGCCTTCTCGAGGTCGGCGAGAATCTGCAGAAACCGCCGCGCTTCGTCGGGAGACGGCAGGCCCGTGGCGAGCCCGAGTGCGGAGCGGAACGGCTCGAGCCCGCGCTCGGCGACCTCGAGTCTCTCGCTCGCCGCGTGCAGCCGGACACGCTTCTCCACGAGCCGCTGCCTTCTTTCCTCGGCCGCACGGGCCCGCCGCTGGGCTTTCACGAGAGCGGCGGCGTCCTTGAACTCCGCCTTGCGGGCGACCTGCTCGAGGCGAAGCCGCAGGTCCGAGAGCCGCCGCCTCTCGTCCAGCGCCTCGGTGCGCGCCGACGATTCCTCCTCGCGCGACCGGAGCTCGTCCTCGCGGCGATGCCCGACCCCTCGCGCCCACGCGACCCCTCCGTAGAGGGCCAGGGCGGCCGCGAAGACCGCCAGCGTCAGGACGAGGGGGTCGTCGAACCGACCCCGCTTCAGGAGCGCTCCGGCGACGAGAGGGATGAAGAGGGCCGCGGCCACGACGAGGGCCCGCGCTCTCCGGACGAGAACCTGACGCTCGCCCGCCGCGATCGAGGCTCTGGCCCCGGCATCGGCAACGCGACGGTCCAGCTGCACCCCCGACAGCTCGAGAGCCTGCCGATCCTCTTCGGCGGAGGCGACGAAATCCCGGTCCGCGGAGGGAAGGCCCTCCAGCCGCCGCAGATCCTCGGCGAGCCCCTCGCGCCGGAGCTCTTCCCACTCCGCCTCGAGCGCCTCCTCGGCAGCGGAAGCCGCCTGCGCCGCCTCGACGGCACCATCGAGCAGCGTCCTGAGGGTGCTTCGCGCCTGGGATGACAGGTCGGCGAGGCCGCCTGCCCGGCGACGACGCTCCCGGTCCTCCAGGGCCGCAGCCCTCCTCTCGGCCTCGAGAGCGCTTCGTGCGGCCTGGAGCGCCTCGGGCCGTGCGCCGCGAGCGCCCCGGAGGGCATCGAGCGCGCCGAGAGCTTCGGGTGTAAAGACGTCCGCCTCCCGCTCGAGCCGCTCCGCCTCCTCCTCGAGCTCGAGCCGCCGGCGTCTCTCGGTCTCCCGCCGCTCCATGTCGGCGGCGAGGCTCCGTCGCTCGCTCTCGACGACGGCCGCTTCGGCGAGGGCCGCGACCCGGCGCGCCGCGGCCCTCTCGACCGTCAGCGCAGCGAGCTTCTCGGCGGCCTCGGCGGCGGCCTCGCGCGATCTCGCGAGACGGACCGTCTCGGCCTTCTTCTCCTCGACCCGCCGGCCCGTACGGACGATCTCGGTTTCTACGGATACCTGGGCGCCACTCGTCGCCTCCGGCATTCGGGCACGAGCCGCGTCGAGGAGCCGAAGAGCCCTGACCACGCTCGCCTCGCCGCCGCCCGAGTCCGCAATCCGGGCCAGCTCGACCGTCAGGGACGCGTCGAGGGCGTCGCCGTCGAGGACGTTCTGTCCGACGTAGGCCGTCGTCCGGAAGAGCGGCTCCGTCAGCCCCGTCAGCTTCTCGCCAACGGCGTCACGCCCACCCGCCCGCAGGAAGTCCACGGTCCGGTCCTCTCCCCGGTCCCGATCGACGACCCTGAGGGTTCCCGCGTCGAAGTCCCGCTCGACCGTGTACCGGCCCGTACTCGCAGAGCCCGAAGAGCCCATGGTCACGTCGAGGCGAAGCCGGCTCGGCGCTCCGCTCCGTGGCTTGCGCGCCTCGCGAGACCGTCCGCCGGCGGCCCGTCCCTTCGGGAGGCCGTACAGCGCCGCCACGATCGCCTCGCACAGCGTCGATTTCCCCGTCTCGTTCGGCTCGAGGACGAGGAGGAGCTCTTCCTCACCCCACGAGAGGTCGATCCCCTCGAGCGGCCCGAAGCCCTCCACGACGAGCCGCTCGATCCTCAGACGTCCTCCGCCGGCGGTGGGACGGGGAGCCGGCCCATGAGGGCCTCCCGGCCAAGCGTGTAGGCGAGCTCGGCGACACGGCGCGAGTGCGCGTCGGGCGCTGCGGCCAGTCGGGCTTCCAGGTCGAGCGCGAAACGCCCCTCGGCCGTCGACCGGTCTGCCCGCCCCTCGGGTTCGTTGGCCGTCCGGTCGCGCAGCACGAGGTGAGCCACGAGCCCCTTCAGATCGATCAGCGAGTGAGCCGCGCGCGTACCGGCTGCCGGGCGGCCCCGGACCGTCAGGCGGACGACGTCCCCCGGCGCCGCTCCCGACTCCAGGAGCAGGGCGAGTGCCGCTTCCCTCAGGGCCTCGGCCTCGCGCCCTCCCGCGTCGAGAGAGAGGTCGAGGACCTGCCGGGTGTCGGCTGGCAGCGTCTCGACTTTCGCCGGCGTTTCCGCGTCGAGCGTCACCTTCACGAAAGTGCGCGGGCCGGTCTCGTCGAGACCCCGGCCCGTGGGCGAGCCGCTGTAGGCGCCGGCCGCGCTCCCGTCCGGGCGCTCGACGACCTCGAAGCCGTGGTGGTGCCCCAGTGCCGCCCAGGAGAAACCGGCCCCGGCGAGCTCCTCTTTCGAGAACGGGGCGGTCTTCTTCGCCCCGCTCGGCGCGTCCGGCCCCCGATAGCTCTCGAGCGAGCCGTGAAGCATGAGCAGAGCGAACGGAGCGGGGGGCCTCGCCGGCGGAGGGTCGAGGGGACGTCCCGAATCGAGGAGGGGCGACAGGAACGCTCTTCCGGTGACCGTGGCGTCGTCCCGACGCGGTACGGAACGGGTCTCCCACGCCGCCGTCCGGAACACCGAAACGTTGGCAGGCCACGACGGGAGGCCGAGCGCGGCGAGGAACGCTTCGTCGAAGAATCCCCCGGGGCCGGCAAAATCGTGGTTACCGGGGGCGATGAAGACCGGGACGGGCGAGAGCGCGGCGAGAGCCTCGACGAGGCGCCGGAACAGCGTCGGCGGAACGTTCTCGGCGTCCCAGAGATCTCCCGGCAGAAGAACGACGTCGGGCCGGGCCTCCCGCGAGGCCGTGAGGAAGCGCTCGGGAGCCGCATCGACCTCCTCGCGACGCTTCGTCCGGAACTCCTCCGTCAGGCCGAGGCCACGCCCCGTGAGGGGTGATCCGACGTGCCAGTCGGAGGACTGAAGGAGAACGAGAGGCGCCACGGCGAAGAGAGACGGGCGCCGCGGCGTCTCAGGCCGCCCCGCCCTGGTCCTTCCCCGTCTCCGAGTCGGCGACGACGCTCGTGATGGCGCTCTTCGCCATCTTCACCTTGAGGGTGTCGGCGAGCTTCACCCAGACGATCTGGTCCTCGACCTGGGCAACGGTGCCGTAGATCCCGCCCGAGGTCATGACCCGGTCGCCCTTCTTCAGCTGGGCGAGCATCTCTTTCGTCTTCTTCTGCTGCTTCCTCATCGGGGCGAGAAGAACGAAGTAGAAGACGACGAATATGAGGAGGAACGGGACCATCTGGAGCAGGCCGTCCTTCATCGACGGGGTCGCCGGGGCCGCCTGCAGGAGAGAAATCGGATTCATCGCGTGTCCTTCCCGAAATCGAGGCGCCGCACGGCATCCGCCGCGAACGCCCCGTAGCGTCGTGCCGCGAGAGCCTCCCGGATTCCCCTCATCAAGTCAAGGACGGCCGTCAGGTTGTGGACGGTGAGGAGCGTCGCCGCGGTCGGCTCGCCGAGGGTGAAGAGGTGCCGGAGGTAGGCGCGGGACGCGGTCCGGCAGGTGGGGCATCCGCAGGACGGGTCGAGCGGTGACGGGTCGCTCCTGTACCGCGCCTGCTTGATCACGACCGTCCCTTCCGACGTGTAGGCGAGCCCGTGCCGGGCCGCTCGCGTCGGGAGGACGCAGTCGAAGAGATCGAAGCCGTTGGCGACGGCGTGCAGGATGTCGAGAGGGTGCCCGACCCCCATCAGGTAACGCGGGCGGTCGGCCGGCAGGAGCGGCCCCGTCGCTTCGACGATCGCCCGCATCTCCTCCTTCGGCTCGCCGACGGAGACCCCGCCGCACGCGATTCCCTCGAAGCTCTCCGCCGCCACGGCTTCCGCGCTCTGGCGCCTCAGGTCGGGGAACATCCCCCCCTGCACGATCCCGAACTGCGCGCCGCGTCCGCTGTCGCCGCGGACGGCGAGGAAAGCTGCACGGCCCCTGCGCGCCCAGCGATGGGTGAGCTCCATGGAGCGGGCCGCCTGGTCGCGCGTCGCCGGGTACGGCGTGCACTCGTCGAGCGCCATCGCGACGTCGACGCCGAAATCACCGAGCTGCAGCTGCGCCGCCTTCTCCGGAGTGAGGAGGTGCGGGCTGCCGTCGAGGTGGCTCCGGAAGAGGACCCCCTCCTCCGAGAGCTTCCTGTTCGCGGCCAGGGACATCACCTGGAAGCCGCCGGAGTCGGTCAGGATCGGCCGCTGCCAGCCGACGAACCGGTGCAGGCCGCCAAGAGAGCGGATCAGCTCTCCTCCCGGCCTCAGCATCAGGTGGTACGTGTTCGCCAGGACGATCTCCGCCCCCGCCGTCTCCACGTCGCTCCACCGGGCCGCCTTGACCGTGCCCGCGGTGCCGACGGGCATGAAGGCGGGGGTCTCGACGGCTCCGTGGTCGAGCGTGACCCTCGCGCGCCGTGCGCCGCCGTCGACGGCGGCGACGTCGAATCTCAGCATGCGGAAGCCGCCGGTCGCGGGGACGCTTTCGGGCTCGCCGGGAAGCTGTTCACGGGCCGAGTGTAAGCGGCGCCCGGCCCTTCTCCGGACGGCACGTCGGAACGCGTTGACCCACCATGGACCCGATGCTATGTTCCGGCGTCTTTTTGAGGGACCGAATGCCCGATCTTGGTAACAAACACGAGTGCTTCCGCTGCGGGACGAAGTTCTACGACCTGAGGAGGACGCCCGTCCTCTGCCCGAAGTGCGGAGTCGACCAGAAGGACGCCCCGCCGCGCGACACGTCGCCGGCGGCGCTCATCGCCGCCCGGCGCGCCAAGCGCGACGAGTTTGCCGATCCGGACCTTTTCGAACGCAACCGCGACGAAGAGGATATCGGGGTCGAACCCGAGGATCCGGCTGCCAAGGCCACCCTCGACGACGAGGAGCTCCCGCTGGGCGAGGGGCCCACGCTCGAAGCCGGCGAGACGGAGACCGACGACGACTACTGACCTTCCCGCCGAGGTCGCGATCGGCCTGGGCGGAAACGTCGGTTCGCCGGAGCGCGCCTTCTCCGTCGCCCTCGCGGGCCTCGCGCCTCACCTCGAGGGACTCACCCGCTCCCCCATTTACATCACCGAGCCCGTAGGCGGACCGCCACAGCCCAGCTTCCTGAACGCGGTCGCCACCGGCCGGACCCATCTGGCGCCTCTCGATCTGCTGCGGCTCCTCCAGAGCCTCGAGGCCGAGGCAGGGAGGCTCCCGGGTGGCGAAGCGAACGGCCCACGCCCCCTCGACCTCGACCTTCTCCTCTACGGAGACCGCCGTCTCGACCTCCCGGGGCTCGTGGTTCCGCATCCGCGGCTCACAGAACGGCGGTTCGTCCTGACCCCGCTCTGCGACCTCGTTCCCGAACTCGTCGTCCCAGGCACCGGCCGAACCGTAGCAAGCCTCCTCGCGGCGGCCCCGGCCGCACGCGTCGAGCGCCTGCGGGGAGCCTCCGACTGACGGTCAGGCGGGTCTGTCGGCCGCCGGCGGTACCGGCTGTGGAACGGAACGCGCCTCGAAGCGGAGCTGCTCCCCGGCGATCGTGACCCGCGTGAACGGTGGCACGGACGTCGTCAACCAGACGCTTCCTCCGATGACGCTCCCCCGTCCGATGACCGTCGTCCCGCCGAGGATCGTCGCGCCGGCGTAGATGACGACGTCGTCCTCGACGGTGGGGTGGCGCTTGACCCCCCGGATCAGCTCCCCGTGCTCGTTCTTCGGGAACGAGAGCGCTCCGAGCGTGACCCCCTGGTAGATCTTCACGCGGTCGCCGATGTCGGTCGTCTCCCCGATGACGACGCCCGTGCCGTGGTCGATGAAGAAGGAGCGGCCGATCGTCGCACCGGGGTGTATGTCGATCCCCGTCTCGTTGTGCGCGAACTCGGTCATGACCCGCGGGATCAACCTGACGCCGAGGCGATGCAGCTCGTGGGCGATGCGGTACGTGAAGACCGCCTTCACGCCCGGATAGGCGAGGATGAGCTCATCGAACCCCTGGGCCGCAGGGTCCCCGTCGTAGGCCGCCTGGACGTCCTCCGCGACCCGGTCCGAGACCTCGGGGAGCCGCTCGAACAGGGTCGTCACGATCTCTCGCGCGTGCCTGCGGGCGGCCGGACGGCCCTCCTCCGCCTCGATCGCCCTCTCGACTTCGGCCGAAAGGCGGAGGTGGATCCGGAAGAGCACGTCTCCGAGATGGTCTCGCAGGTTGTCGCGGTAGAGGACCGTGTCGCCGAAATATCCCGGGTAGACCACCTCCTGGAACAACCGGAGGATGTCGATGACGTCCTTCTTCTGCGGGCGGGGAGCGGCATCGACCGCAGAAAGCTGCGGACGGGTCTCGGCGGCGGCCACGATGCGCGAGATCGCGCCACGGACCCGGTCCTTCGTCGGACCCGTCATCCCTTCCCCCAGGCCGCCAGCAGGGTCCGGGCGTCTTCCTGCGCCCTCGCATCCTCGACCGGAAGGGCGGCCGAGGGCGTGTCGGCGACGAGGGCCTCCAGCATCCGCTTCGCCTCGGGGCGCTTCTCTTTCTCGTAGTCCCAGATCGCCTCGGCGAGATAGAGCCGGTTCACGAAGTTTCGGGGCGCGATCTCCACCGCGAGACGGAGGTTCTTCAGCGCCTCGGTGCGCGAAGCCCAGCCGGTGATGAACGGGATCGACGGGGTCTGGTGGTGGAGCCGGCCCAGGACCCTGTAGCCACCTCCCTCGTCGAACGAGGCGTCGAGCCGGACGACGGCCGTCGCGTAGTCGCGGATCTTTGCGGCCGCTCCCTGCCGGGCCGCCGCCGTCTTTCCGAAGACGAGCGCCCACTTCCCCCAGTTCACCGACGCCCAGAGGAAGCACGGCACCACGTCCGGTCTTCCCTTCACGTACGGAACGAGGTCGACGGGCGTCGCCTTCGAGAGGTCCTTTCCGGCCGAGGCGCCCGCTTCGCTGCGGATCCTCTCGAGCGTCTCCTCCCCGAGGCGCTTTCCCTCGTCGAAGACGTTCCTCTTCGCGACGTCTCCGGTCGTCGCGTGCTCTCCCTGAAAATAGAGCGAACGCATCAGTCTCCAGCGCGCCGGGAGGGAGCCCGGGGTTGCGGCGACCGCGTTCCGGCCCGCCGCCACGGCCGGTGCAACCGCGCTTTCGGCAGCGGCGCCGCCCGCTGCTCCTTCCCCGCGGCGGTTCCAGGCGGCATCGAAGGCGGCGAGCACCGTCGCGTCGTCGGCACCCGCGGCGCCCCGAGCGGAAGACAAGGAAAGGAAGACCAGGGTCGCACCGGCGAGCCGAAAGAAAGGGACCATCCCGGGATCTTACGTTCGGCGGAATCGTGTGCGGTAGGCGCCCGGGAACCGGCCGGACTCCGGATAGAATGGCATCCTTCTTGCGGACCTTTGCCGGGTTCGCATTGTGAGGTGTCTCAATGGCTGACGTGCCGCCGAAAACCGAAGAAGCTTCTCCTCCCGCCCTGCAGTTCTCCATGGACGACGCGGTCGCGGGCGGCGTCTATGCGAACTTCGTCAACATCATCCACAACCCCGCGGAGTTCATCTTCGACTTCGCACGGGCCGTTCCCGGGAGGGCTGACGTCCGCATCCTCTCGCGGGTCATGACGACTCCCGTGCACGCCAAGCAGCTCCTGAACGCCCTCGCGCAGAACATCGCGATCTACGAGAAGAACTTCGGCCCGATCCGCGTCGACTTCGAGCCCCCCCGGCCCGAAGCCGGTGCTCCGGTACGGCCCAACTGACCTCCTCAAGTCGAAAGGAATCGATGCGCCCGACTCTTCGCTTCGCGGCGGCCGCCCTCCTCGCTGCCGCACCGCTGGTCGCTCTCGCAGGTCCGCCCGCCCCGTCCCCCGAGACGCTCCCGATCTATGACTCGACGAGCGTCGGAGCGCTCGCGATCGAGGCCGCCTCGAAGGCCGCGGCAGACTCGGGGCGCCGCCTCTTCGTGAACTTCGGCACGAACGACTGCGCCCCGTGCCGGGTCGTCAACGACGCGATCTTCGAGGAGCCCTTCCTCACGGCCTTCCTCGCCCAGTTCGTCCCGGTCTTCGTCGACGTCGCCCCCGGCGCCTCCGGCCGCGATCTGCTCACGCGCTACGGCATCGACGCCGCGAAGGGCTTCCCCGCAATCGTCCTCTCCGACGAGATGCTCCGCGTGGCGGAAACGACGAAGGAGGGGGAGATGTCCGCGCTCGGGGCAAGGGACAAGGAAGCCGTTCGCGAGTGGATCCTCAAGCGGTTCCAGAAGACCGTGGCCCGCTGAGGCGCGGACCGGACTCCTGACGACCAATCGGCCGGAGGTCCCGGAAATGGGTTCTCCGGCCGCTTCGACGGCCCGCCTCAGCGGCCGGCGGCCGCCGCGAGGGTCCCGAGGCTCGCCTGCTGCGCCTCGAGCTTGGCGATCAGGGCGGCCCTCCGCGCGGCATCGAGGTTCTCGGACCCGGCCCTCAGGATGGCCGGATTGCCGTCGATCGACCGGCGGAAAAGGAAGTCCTGGACGGCCTTGGCGTCGATCTTCGTCGTCGTCCTGAGCAGGCCGGCCACCTCGGTCACGAGAACCGGGTGGTCCTCGTTCAGGAGGATCTCGCAGAGGTCGAGGGCGAGCATCGCGTCCCGCCGCCCCTCGCTGACGAGCCCCGAGGCCGCCAGGAGTGCGAGGCGCTTTCGCCCGACGCTCCGCAGGCGTGCCCACTTGCGAACCGTGGTGATCTTCGAGGGATCGAGCGCGAGGAGGCCGGCCGCGATCCGTGCCCCGAGCGCCTCGGCGACCTCGAGGTCGTCCGCCACGGAGCTCCATTTGTCCATCCGGAGCAGGAACGACGGCTCGAAGTCCTTTCGGAACCGGTCGAGAAGGTCGATCGCGACGAGAATCTCTTCCCGGACCTTTCTCCCTGCCGCACACTCGAGGAGGTCTGCCGCGAGAGGGTAGCTCAGCGACGCCTTGTGCCGGACCGCGAGCTCCCGGGCGACGGTTTTCACGCCGCTCGCCCGGACTCCGATCACCTTGAGAGGGCTCTTCACGCCCGCAGCCGGACGGGCCTTCTCGTCCGCTCTCTCGTCGAGAGCGGCCCGGATGTCTTTCAGGATCGAGACGACTGCGGGAGAGGTGATCTTGGCCATACGCGGACGACCAGAGAGTTTACCACGCCGGAGGGATCGCGGACACCTCCTGCACGAGCCCGCGCACCCGGCGGCCTCCACCTTCCCACCGCGATCCTACACCGTGCATCCCCCCCCGCAAGGCCTCCCGGATTCTCCGGAACTGCCACTGGAACGACTCCCGACCCCCAGGATCAACCCCCCGCCCAGGAGCCGCTCCGGCCGCTCCGGATCGTAGAAGACGGCAGCCTGCCCGGGAGCTGCCGCCCGGACCGGATCGTCGAAGAGGAGCCGCGCCCGCCCTCCCCTTCTGACGCCTGGCTCTTCCGGCACCAGGAGCGCCGGCACGTCCGGGTGCCGGGAGCGGATCCGAGCGAGGACGCGGACCTCCCCTTCCGGTGCCGGAACCAGGAAGTTCACCGCGCGGAGGTGGACCTCCCGTGAGAGCACCTCGCTGTCCCCGCCGACCACCAGCCGGCGCTCGCCGGCCTCGATTCCAACCACGTAGAGGGCCTCGCCGGCTGCGACGCCGAGCCCCCGGCGCTGCCCCACGGTGAACCCCATCGTTCCGGGGTGGGTTCCCAGCTCGGTGCCGTCCACCCGCACCACGGGACCGGGAAGCGCGGCCGGGTGCCCCGGCAGCGCGAACCCGAGCGCCTCGGCCTCCCTGCGGATGAAGCCGGCGGGCCCGTCCGCGGCCGGGACGAAGCAGATCTCCTGCGAGTCCGGCTTGTCCCAGTTGGGGAGTCCCGCCTCCCGGGCGATCTCCCGCACGTCGGACTTCAGCAGCTCTCCGAGGGGAAAGCGGGCAATCGAGATCTGTCCGGGGGTCAGGTCGTAGAGGAAGTACGTCTGGTCCTTGCCGAGGTCGCGCGCCTTCAGCAGGCGCGCCTCGCCCGACGCCGGGTCGGTCTCGATCCGGGCGTAGTGCCCGGTGGCGACCGCCTCGCAGCCCAGCGCGCGCGCGCGCCGGAAGAGGGCGTCGAACTTGACGTCGGTGTTGCAGGCGAGGCACGGGACGGGTGTCTCGCCCGAGAGGTACGCGCTCACGAAGGGCCGCACGACCGTCTCGAGGAATCGCTCCCTCAGGTCCAGCGTGTAGTGCGCGACGCCGATCGCCTCCGCGGCGCGCCGCGCGGTCCTGAGATCGTCGAGCGTGCAGCAGCGACCCTCCCCCGCTCCCGCTCCGTCGCGGTCGTGATCCCAGAGGTGCATCGAAACGCCGACCACCTCGGCCCCCTGCCTCGCGAGAAGGAGGGCGGCGACCGAGGAATCGACCCCGCCCGACATTGCGACGGCGATCCGCATAGACTCAGGAGTTTACGTTCCGGCGCAAAGGCGCCCCGAGGAGGTCCCGATGAGCCGCCCGTCGCTCCTTTCCCCGGTCGAGATCGCTGCACGACTCGAGGCGCTGCCCGGCTGGGCTCTCTCAGGAGACGCCCTCCGGCGCGATTTCACTTTCGCAGATTTTCCCGAAGCGTTCGGGTTCATGACCCGGGCGGCCTTCGCCGCGGAAAAGCTGGATCACCACCCGGACTGGTCGAACTCGTGGAACCGCGTCACCGTCGCCCTCTCGACCCACGATGCCGGTGGCATCACGGACCTGGACTTCCAGCTCGCCGGCGTGATGCAGCGCCTGATGAAAAAGGCGGAGTAGGGCTGGTGCATTCGCATCAGGCCCGAGGGTAGAATCCCCGCCCGGCATGGACGCACCCGACAGCCACGAAGATCTCCTCGAACTCCTCTCCAGGAGTGGCAAGGCCGTCTTCGCCATCGACTCGTCGGACCGGATCGTCCTCTGGAACACCGGCGCGGAGAGACTCCTCGGCTATCCGGCAGCCGACGTCCTCGGCCGAAGCTGCTACCAGGCGATGGCGGGTCGCGACATCTACGGGAATCGCTACTGCTTCGGGGAATGCCCGATCCTGAGGATGCGCGACCGGGGCGAGACGATCCAGCCGTTCGAGATCGTCCTCGAGTCGCGCGACGCCGGGCCGAAGAAGCTTCGCTGCTCCATCCTCTCCATTCCGGGGCAGCGTCCCGAGCTGACGACGCTCGTCCACATCCTCGCCGAGACCAACGGGGCACACCCCGACGCCGGCAACGTGTTCGCCCGTTTCTCCGGTCCGATCCAGCACCCGAGCCTGGCACCCCTGCTCCCGCCGCGTCCGACCTCCTCTCCCCTCACCAAGCGCGAGCGAGAGGTCCTCCGCCTCCTCTCCGAGGGGAAGAAGACCGACGAGATGGGCGAGCAGCTCTTCATCAGCGACGTCACCGTGAG
>CALBDV010000166.1 GCA_937927565.1 uncultured Holophagales bacterium | reverse complement strand
GGAGTCAGTGGGCATCGGTCCCTCCGCCGAGCTCGAGCGGCGTCACGAGGGTCGGCACGTGAAGGCCGAGCCGCGTGTTGACGCGCTTGATGTGCCCGAACTTGTTCGCATTCGCGAGGTGCTGGCAGTTCCAGGTAAGAAGAAAGTCGCACTTGTGAAACGAAGCGATCGCCAGATGAAGGGCGTCACCGACCGGGTCGCGTGGCATGACCTTCTGGACGATGTAGACCTCGACGATCTCGGCGACGGCGGCGTCGATGGAGAGAACGGGCACGTTGGACATGAGGGCGAGCGCCTGGCGGCGCGTCGGATAACGCCCTCGGCCAAGCTCCTCGAGGACGGCGAGGCTCGTAACGGCCTCGTACGCGGGGCGGACGACATCCCACCAATGCCTCGTCCAGAGCCGGCGGGCGACCATCTCTGGCTCGGTCCGGGGCTCGAAGTAGAAGCTCGGGACCGAGGTCTCGACGTAGACCAAAGCTGCCATCGACGGCAATCTACAGCGGCGAGGATCGCGGGGCAATCCGCAGCGATCTGCCAGGCGGGGATTCCCGGCTACGGCGGGCTCCCGGCGTCACGAACGCCGGCCGGCGAGCTACCGGGCGAAGAGCAAGGGGACGGACGGCGCGCAGACCGACCTCTTCGTCGAGGAGAGCCGCGAGGACCTGACGAATGTCGCGCCAGAGGTCAAATATGTGGCGTCTGACCCACGGCATGGCGATGCCGGACCTGCGGGGTCTTCAGAGAACGCGACCGCTGTACCGATGGTGAGGTACATAGCAATAACGAATCCGATGGGAAAACAGGCTTGACGGAGAAGCCCAATTGCACTAGCATTCCGGCGTTAGATTTGTCCCGGGTCTTTGAAAAAATCGATCGTGATCCCTGACGCCGGCGAGGCCGACGCACGGGATCTCATACCTACGAGGTATTCATGAAGACAGGCAGATGGGAACTGGACCGACGCTGCCTGGCCAACCTACCCGAACGGGCCCTGCCCGAGCGAGCAAGGTGGCACAGCCAGACCGCGGCGCAACACCGCGGCAACCATGAAGAAGGCTCGGAAACGAGGCCGCCGAAGCGATCGGTTGCCTTCCATCCCCCTCCTTTCACGGCTGCCGCAATCGGAAAGCCGGAGACGAAGGAAAAGGAGGAGTGAAGATGGAAGGGAAATCCCACACCACGAGAAACACCACCTGACCTAGCCAGACATGGCCAGGACGGACGTCCGTCCGGGGCGTCCGTGGGGCGGGAAATCCCCGCCCTGTGAAACGTGTGTCCAATCCCAACGGAGGAACGCCGCCGAGCGCTGAAGGAGTGACCAAATGAAACCCAAGTCTCCCGCCAGGGAAGAGACCCGAAAGGGGCCGGAGCCCCGCCCGACGAAGAGGACGAAGTCCGCGACGCCACCGGAGGCGACGGCGTTCGCCAACGCGTTCCACTACCTCGACGCCTGGTTTGCGCTGCTCGGGCCGGCGCACGAGGAAGGCGAATCGCTCGCGTCGCTCGACCGGATTCCCGACTTCGACGAGAGGCAGGGATACCTCTCGTTCCTTCTCGAGAGAACCGGGAAGAGCGTCGCGGCGGGAACGGCCCTGCCGTTCGAGGCGTACGTCCGCTCGCACGGGCTCGATCTCCTCGACCGAGTGATCCTGCTCGCGCTGCTGCGCAGGGCGCACGACCCGCAGGCGAGGGGCGGACTCCGCCTCGTCCGGCTCCTCCGGGCGCTCGGTGCGAACTCCCTCGAGCGCCAGTGGGAAGTGCTCTCCCGCGTCGAGACCTCGGGGCGCCTGCGCGACCTCTTCGCCGTCCACTGCTGCCCGAGCGCAAACCGGCTGGAACGCTTCTACCGCCTTGCGCCGTGGCTCGTCGGCCCGCTGACGACGGGCGAGGGGGACCCCGAGGGCGTTCCCGTTCTCTCGCCCGACCCGGTGGTAACGCTCGACACCCTTTACTTCGAGGCGCTGAACGTGATCGAGGCCGTGAACTCCAACCCGACGCAGGCGGGGACGACCTGGCAGGGGCCCGCCTCCGGAGCCGGATGGGACCCCGCCGTCCTGCGACGGCGCCGCTTCGACGCGCGGCTCGAGGCGTGCGTCCGGCAGGAGGGAAACCCGTTCGGGACGGAGATGGCGCGCCTCGGGCTCGCGGGAGACGAGCGCACCTGCTGGGGACTTCTGATGCTCGACGGAACGAGGCTGCCGGTCGGAATCCCGGTGCCTCGCCTGGTCCGCTACTGCGGCGAAACGTCCGACCCGGCGGCGACGGCGGAACGGCTGCTCGGGGCGGAATCGAAGCTCGGGCGTTCGGACGTTCTCCGCTTCAACCGTCCCGACGTTCCGCTTCTCCGGCGCTTCGTCTGGGTGTCGCGCGAAGCGAACGCCCGGGTCATCCCCTGGACGCGCGACGACTTTGCCGAGGCACCCGGTCCGGAGGGAGAGCCCGTGGCGCCCCGGCCGCGCCTGTTCGGCTTCGACGTGAACGGCGCCCGGCAGGAAGGGTGCACGCGACCCGCCCAGGAGGCCGCGCAATGACCGCGCGGGTGGCGCCCGCGCCCGCCCGCCTTGCCCGCGGCGCCCTGCTCCGCCCCCTCGGCCTCGCGGGGTGGGACGAGGTCGAGGCGGTCGTCCTCGCCGCCCTTGCGACGGAGGCGCCGCTCCTCCTCATCGGGCCGCACGGCTCGGCGAAGACGCTCGTCCTCAACCGGCTCGCCGAGGTGCTGGGGCTCTCGCACCGTCACTACAACGCCTCGATCCTCTCCTTCGACGACCTCGTCGGCTTCCCCGTGCCGAGGGACGGGAAGGTCGAGTACCTCCAGACCCCCGCGACCATCTGGGAGGCCGAGTCGGTCCTCGTCGACGAGATCTCGCGCTGCCGCCCGGAGGTGCAGAACAAGCTCTTCCCGCTCATCCACGAGAGGGTCGTCCAGGGGATGCCCCTGCCGCGCCTCCGCTTCCGGTGGGCCGCCATGAACCCGCCCCTCTCCTCCGAGGGCGAGCCCGACGGCCCCTCGTACGCCGGGAGCGACCCGCTCGACATCGCCCTCGCCGACCGCTTCGCCTTCGTCGTGAAGGCCCCCGGCCTCTCCGAGCTCTCCGCCGACGAGCAGAAGCGCGCGCTCACCCCCGCGCCCTTCCACCCGGAGCTCCTCCGCGCGAAGGTCCTCGCGCTGATCGAGACGACACGCAGGACCCTGGCCGAGCTCGAGCCGGCCGAAGGGCCGACCGCCACCGAGTACACGCTTCTCGTCGCGCGCCAGATGGAAGGCGCCGGCCATCCCTTCTCCACGCGGCGCGCGGTGCAGCTCTCGCGGAATCTCCTCGCCGTCCGCGCAGCGACCCTGGCTCTCGAGGAATCCGCCGCCAGCCCGGAAGGCTCGTTCCTGCTCGCCCTGCGCTGCTCCATCCCCGATTCCGCGTGGGGCCACGCGGTCCCGGTCGAGAAGCTCCTCGGCGTTCACCGTTCGGCCTGGGCCGCCGCCGGCATGAAAGAAGACTCTCCGCGCCGCAGGCTCCTCTCGGCGCGCAGCCTCTTCGCGAAGATCGGGATCGGCCTCGAGGGAAGCCTTCCCGCCCCCGAGGCCGCCACGGCCTTCGTCGACGCCTACTCGGCCCTTCCCCGGTCCGAGCGCCTCGTCACCGCGGCCGTCGTCATGCCGCTTCTTTGCAACCGGAGAGACCTTCCCGTCGCGGCGCTCGAGCCCGTCGCGCGGGACTGGGCCTCCATGGCCTCGGTGGCCACGCAGGGGGTCTGCATCGGCCCCTCCGCCGCCTGGAAGAGGACCGCCGTCAGCACGGGGATTCCCCGGCTCGACGGCCGGTCGAAGAGGGGAAGGGCGCTCCTCTGCGTCGCGACGACCCTTCTCTTCGAAGACGTCCCGTTCGAAGTCGCCGGCCTCGAGGCGACGTGGGAAGAGGTCACCGCCGCGGTGAAGAGCCGACCGGGGAGGGCCGCCTGATGCCGGCCTCCTGGCTCCGGAACATGTCCGTTCCGCCGAGGTCGACGATTCTGGTCAAGCGTCCCGGGTTCGAAGGACCTGTCTTTGCCGGGAACGCCGCGCTCCTGAAAGGCGGCGCCCCTTCCGAGAAGAAGCTCGCGCCACCCCAGGTGGAGAAGCTCCTGCGCGACGCCCTGGAGGTCGCCGGCATCCCGGACAGGCTGGGGGTCTTCCTCCCGCACGAGATCCGCCAGGGGGTGACTCACCTGCCGCGCCTCGCCGTCCTCGCCCTCCTCGCCCGCAGGTCCGGCCCTCTCTACATCCCCTGGCGTTCCCTCTCCCTCGCGGCCGTCGAGCCCCGGGACTTCCTGCTCGTCTTCCCCGAGGAAGGAGATCCGGAGTGAGCGGCACGTCGCTCGCCATGAGGATCCTCGACGCCGTCCCGGCGGCCACGCACGAGATGACCGCCCTCCTCGGCCTCCTGCGCATCGAGGAGAGCCGCGAGATTCCCACCGCCGCCGTCAGCTGCGAGCGGCAGCCGGTGCTGCGGATCAACCCCGACTTCGTCGCGCAGCACTGCCGCACCGACGAGCACCTCTTCCTTCTCGTGATGCACGAGCTCCACCACGTCCTGCTCGGGCACACGCGCCTCTTCCCGCGCCCCACGCCGCAGCACAACATCGCCTTCGACGCGATCATCAACGCGCTCCTGTGCGACCGGTTTCCCGGCGAGGCGTACCGCTCGTTCTTCCTCGACTACTACGGGAACGAAAAGGGCCCGCTGCGGCTTCTCGCTCCCCCCGCGGGCGCTGCGATCGCGGACGACGCCCTCCGCGCGCTCCACCACGTCCTCTACGACGGCACCGCGACCTTCACCGAGGTCTACGAGCGGCTCACCCGCGACCTGAAGGAGACCGGCGACGCCGCTTCGGAAGGCCGCCTTCTCGGAGACCACGGCGACGAAGGAGACGACGACTGGGGCACCGGCGGCCCGCTGGGTCGCGAGGTGGTCGAGGCGATCCGCGAGATCGTCGAGAAGTGGCCCCCTCCTGCGGGGGAGCGCAGGGGCCGGAGCCTCTCCGACCTCGTGAAGAAGAAGACGATCCGTCCCGCCACGCCGGGCGAGCGCGTTCTCGCGGCCTTCCGTCGCGTCCTCGCGCAGCTCCCCTCCGACCCGTCGCCGGCCTCCACCCTGCGGCGGCCCGTGCCGGTGCCGGCGCTCGTCCCCTTCCCGGTGGCGAGAGACCGCCGCGCCGTCGTCAGCCGCCTCTCGGGGGTCGAGCCGCTTCTCTACGCGGGCCGGATGGTCTCGCAGGGGAAGACCGGCTCCCGCGCCTGCGTCTATCTCGACGTCAGCGGCAGCATGCAACCCTTCCTCCGTCACCTCTACGGCGCGCTGGCTCCGCTCTCCGAGCAGCTCGAGCCCCACGTACTGCTCTTCTCGACGAAAGTGGTCCGGGTTCCGGTGTCGGCCCTCCGCGAGGGGATCGCCATCACCAGCGGCGGAACGAATGGCAACGCGGCGCTCGCCGACGCCCTGGCCCGCGGCAAGAAACGGGTCCTCCTCGTCACCGACGGCTACGTCGGACGGCTGAACGACTCCCTCGTTCGTCGACTGAAGGCCCGGCGCGTCGAGGTCCTCGTCCTCCTGACGCCGGGAGGGTGGCGTCCCGATCTCGCCCCGGTGGCGACCCGCGTCACCGAGCTCCCGCTCCTCGATTCCGAAAGGAGAACCGCATGAACGCTCCGCTTCGCTTCGCAGAGGCGGTCTGCGCGGGCCACCCCGACCGCCTCGCCGACACCATTGCCGACCGGATCGTCGCCCTCGCCGTCCGTCGCGATCCCGACGCCCTCGTCGGCATCGAGGTCGCGCTCCACCGCGACGTCGTCTTCATCGACGGGCGGATCGCGGCGGGCACCGGGAGCGACTGCGCCGTCTCGGAGACGCAGATCGCCCGCGCG
>CALBDV010000165.1 GCA_937927565.1 uncultured Holophagales bacterium | reverse complement strand
CGCTGCTCTGGGAGCAGCTCCGTGGCAAGCGCCTCGGCGTGGTGTTCCGGCGGCAAGTGGTCATCGGGCAGTACATCGCTGACTTCGCGGCGCCGTCGGCGCGGCTCGTGGTCGAGGTGGATGGAGGCTATCACCGGGAGCGTGTGGCCGCGGATGCGCGGCGCGATCGCGTGCTCGGCCGGCTTGGATGGGGGGTGCTGAGGGTGAGCGCGGCGGAGGTCATCGCGGGTGCCCAGGCCGTTGCGGCGGGGGTAGCTGAAGTGATTGGTGGTGCGGGCTGAGTGATGGTGCGCGCCAAGGTCATCGGGAGGCGAATGCGTAGGTGGCGATTCTCTTGGCGACCGGCGCCGGGGTCTTTGGCAGTACATCGACTAGAGCGGCGCTCCCAGAGAAGTTCGCCGAGCTGGAGCCGTGCGCTTCGCGCTGCCAAAACGCACGAATGCGCCGGTCGCCGCGGCGTCGGATTGGTGGCGGCAGAGCCCGTTCACCGAACGAGACCATTGTTTCGGCAGTACACGTGCACGAACTGGACGTTTACCTTACTTCGCGACTCGAAGAGCCTTAAGTGCTAGGGCACCGAGTCGCTCAGGGTCGTCACGCGTCGTGAGTACTTCGCTGTTCAGACTTGGTTCAAAGCCGCCCTCTGCGCCCAGGTTCCGGGTCGGCAGGAGGGAGACACGCCCTCCCTCTTCCTCAACTTCGACGCAAGCCGCGGACCTGCAGAATGCCGACCAGGATCTCACCCCGCCCAGCGCCAACAGTGGGGCCAGAACCGCCTTCCAGTCCTGCGGATGAGGAACCCCTGAACGAGAGCCATCTAGCGCGGCTTCGATCGCCAGCCCAAGTTCTCCAGCTGCGTCGTTTGCCTGGACGGCGAGCATTGGTTCCCATACGATCCAAACACCATCCGTCGTCCTCGACGATGCATGAACTAGGTACTTTCCCCTCAGCTGATAGACTGTGGCTTTCTTCATACATCTCGTTCCTAGATGTCTGGTTAGAATGGAATGATTGTCACGTTGACACCAACGCTCCGACCATATCGAATGGCTCCGTCGAGCGCGGCTTGCTGCGTCGCTGACCCGCCTCCCGCTGGAACAGCGAGTTCCAATGTTCTGCTCCTGATCTCGCTACCTGGTACGTTTGCGCCACCCCACCTGCGTCCAGAGAATCTAGCCACGTCATCGATGTAGCCGGTCACGGTGCGCGTGAGGGTCGAGACGCTCTGATAGCTCTTCGCACCCAGATCCAGACTCTTGATGCTCGTCGCGACGCCGTCCACAAACCTGTCGATTACAGGAAAGTTCCCCGGCAGGTTTCGTCCCAGCGCATTCTCGACCGCGACACCACGAGCTAAGGGCGGCATCGACCATACATTCCCGGAGCGGGGTACCGAGCCGCCCGCCTTCAAGGATGCCTTCGGCGTTCCGGGGAGGAGACTGGCCACGAGGCCCAGACCGCCACCGAGCGCTTGAAGTACGTCGCCGTTGCCAACTCCTTCGACGATGTCGCCGGCAGCCATTACTCTGGCGACGCCAGCGAGAAGCGCCGAACCGCGAGCGAATGGGGCGGCCAACGGCGCCAGCTCCGTGTTCCCGACTGGCCGCCGAATGCCCGCGATGGCCTCCAGTTGGGCACCAACCTCCCCGCCCTTGCGAGCGTAGTCGACGGCAGCTTGCACTTGCTCGGGGCTTGCAGCGACGCCGTCGAACTGGCTCAACGCTTGGCCGGAGCCCGGTCGACCTTCGGCCTCCAATCCGGGCCGAGAGTCCACCAGTGGCGGGGCGCTGCCGACGGACTCAAGGGCCTGTTGGGCCTCAGCCACGGCAAGCATGTTGTCGAGCGCCTTCAGCGTCGCTGACCACGCCGCGGTTCCGGCACCCCGGCGAGCCTGAAGTAGCTCTGCCTCCGGCCCGGCGCCCTGTGCACCTTGCCTCGCGATGTCGGCAGGACTCCTTGGCTCCCGCCCATCCGGATCCGTGTAGTTGATCGGCGACCCGCGGCAGTACTGGTACACGTTCAGCCCGGCCTGCACGCCTAGCGGATCCGCTGTGGTCCACCCACCCAGCCAAGCCGCGTAGTACCTGGCGCCGTAGTCGTAGAGGCCGGTCTCTTCGTCCCTCTCCTTGCCGTTGTATCGATACCTCTTCGCGCTCACCTCAGTGCCACTCGGAGACGCCCGGTACGAGGTCGTGCCATAGGGATGGTACTCCTCGTACGAAATCACCAACGCCGCAGCGTCCAACTCCA
>CALBDV010000164.1 GCA_937927565.1 uncultured Holophagales bacterium | reverse complement strand
CTTCAGGAACGGCGGGGGATGGCAGCCCTCGCCTTCCTCACGCTCGTGGAGGAGGACCTTCGGGGAAAGTCTGTGGGGCCGGCGGTCTGGGCGCGCTTCTGGCAGCACCGTGCAGCAGCGCTGCGTCAAGACCAGAGAGCGGTGGAAGCCTTGGCGGCCGCGCGACAGGCGCTCACGATAGAGGAGCGAAACCGGCATGCGCTGCTGACGGCGTGTCATGCGGCGGCGGAGGCAGGGGATTCGACCGCGGCCATGGAGTACGTGCGGGTCCTACTGGACCTGAACCCGGAAGACGCGGAGGCGTGGGCAGCGCGGATTCAAATCGAACGGATAAGCGGAGTGGCTCCGGCAGACCCGCCGGAGGAGGTGCGGGTTTCGGCGCCGTACCGGCTCGCTCTCGCACAGATCGCGTTCAACGAGGAGCGTCTGGCGGACGTCGTGGCGATAGCGCGGCCGCTCGTTGCGATGGGACTTCGTGAGCCTTCGCTCGTCGTGTTGCTGACGACGGCCTTACTCGCGCTCGACGAGGCACGGGGTACCGACGAGAACCGTGTGGAGGTGGAGGGCCTCGTGACCGAGGCCCTCGTGAGCCTCCGCGACGACGAGAGCCTGACGGCGCGCTTCCTCACGCAGCGGGCGCAGCTGAGGCGCCTGCGGGGCGACCTGGAAGGCTGTCGCGAAGACGTGAGCCGTGCGCGCCAGGTGCGGACCGACGATCCGAACACCCTCGGGCCGCTCGCACACTGTGCGCTGCGGGCGGGTCAGCTGGAGGAGGCGCTCCGAGTGCTCTCGGGGGAGGTCGTCGAGAAGTACCCGACGCTGCTCCTGCTCCGGGCGCGCATCAAGTGCGATCTGGACGATGTCGTCGGCGCCCGGAAGGACTGGCAGACAGCGGTTGCAGCGCTAGAGAAGGCGACGGCCCCGGACGCGCTTCGGCTGAGTGCGGCGGAGCTCGCGATCGAGCTGGGACACGTGCCCGCGGCCGAGCAGCTCTTAGGTCAGATCTCCGACGATGCCGGGGAATCGGGAGTCGCGCACGTGTTTCGCGGTCGCATCGCCTGCGAGCGGGGCGACGCGACGAGCATGATCGAGGCGTACCGAAGTGCAGTAGTAGCGATGCCGGGGAAGAAACCGGCATTGCTGCAGGAACTGGCGCAGAGACTCGTACGCCTCGGGAAATGGGCCGAGGGGGCCGCGGTGTTCGAAGAGGTGGGCGTGCAAGCCCTGCCGTCCATGGCACACGCGGACTACGCTCGCGCCCTGCTCGGCGCGCATCAACTCGAGCGACTCGCCTCGTTGGTCGCGGACGTCGTGGACGACGCTCAGGCGCCCGACTGGAAGCTCCACGCGGCGGCCGAGCTTTCGGTGCGACGGGGAGACCTCGGGACGGCGGTTGCGCTCCTTGGGCGGTTTCAGCAGCGCCATCCAGAGAGCGTCGAGGTGGCCTACCACCTCGCCGGTCGGCTCCTCGCACTGCGGCAACCTGCGGCGGCGAAGGTCTATCTCGATACGCTGGTGGAGCGAAGCGCGGCGCTCCAGCCAGACCTGATGCTGTCGGCCGCGTTTCTTCTGAAAGAGGCGGGTCGGGACGAGGAGGCCCGGGCACTCGCGCTGCGGGCGTACCGCGCGGATCCGAAGAACCCGTCGATTCATCGCGGCTACGGCACGCTCCTCATGACAGACGCCGCACCGATCGAGCCGCCCCGTGAGGTGGGAGCGGGCACGTATGTGCGGCTCGATTCCGAGGACGGCAGCACGCGCCACTACCTCGTCTATGCGGAACCGCCGACGGATCCCTTGCGCAATGAACTACTCACGGACGAAGCGGAGCGTCTGGGCATCCTAGGAAAGCGCTTCGGGGACGTCATCGTCACGGGCGGGAAAGGCTGGGCGGAAAAGCGGTGGCGTGTCGCGGAGCTCCTGCCGGCGTGCACCCACGTCTGGCGCGACGTCATGGCGCATTTCTCGGAGCGGTTCCCCGATGAGCCGCCATTCGTGGAGTCATTCCCGGTGTCGGACAAGCCCACAATCCGGGAGCTCGCGCCGATCATCGCCTCGGTCCATGACCGCCAGAGGGCGGTCGCAAGCGTGTACGACAACTACCGTGAGCAGACGCTCCCGCTCGGATTCGTTGCGGGGATGATCAACCTCGGCGTTGCGGACGTGATGGCCGGAGCGATGTCGGAGGAATTCGGCCCGCTCGCC
>CALBDV010000163.1 GCA_937927565.1 uncultured Holophagales bacterium | reverse complement strand
TTGATCTTGCTCTGCGCCTGCCGCGCCTTCGTCGCCTTCGCCCGGAAGCGGTCGATGAAGGCCTGGTGCCCGGCGATCTGCTTCTCGCGCTTCTGGATCTCGGATTCCTTCCGCTCTCGTTCCGCCTCCTTGGCGGCCTCGAACGCGGTGTAGTTCCCGGTGTAGAGGGTCACCGTCTCGTAGTCGACGTCGGCGATGTGGGTGCAGACGTTGTCCAGGAAGCGGAGGTCGTGCGAGATGACGATCGCGAGGCCCTTGTAGGCGTCGAGGAACTTCTCGAGCCAGCGGATCGAGACGATGTCGAGGTGGTTCGTCGGCTCGTCGAGGAGGAGCGCGCCCGGGTCGGCCGCGAGGACCTGCCCGAGGAGGACGCGGAGCTTGAACCCTCCCGAGAGGGTCGAGAGCGGCGACCTGTGGACTTCCGTCGGGATCCCGAGGCCCTCCAGGATCTCTCCCGCCCGCGCCTCGAGCGAGTAGCCCTGGTACCGCATGATGATGTCCTCGAGCTGGGCGTACCGGTCGCTCTCGAACGTGGAGTCGGCGTGAAGGAGGCGCTCCTTCTCGGCCATCGCCTCCCAGACCTCCTGGTTTCCCATCATCGCCACGTCGAGGATCGGCATCTCCTCGTAGCGGAAGTGGTCCTGCTTCAGGACGCCGAGCCGGAGCTTCTTCGGAATCGAGACGATGCCCGATGAGGCCGCCTCCTCACCCGAGAGGATTCGCAGGAGGGTCGACTTTCCCGAGCCGTTCGCGCCGACGAGGCCGTAGCGATTCCCGGGGTTGAACTGGATGGAGACGCCCTCGAAGAGGGTCTGGGCGCCGAAGGATTTTCCGAGGTCCGAGACGGCGATCATTCGGCGCGGAACATAGCAGACGGCCGGAGAGGCGAAAGGGCCGTCCGGGCTTCCTACGTCCCGGCCCCGACGCGCTCGTGTCCGGCGGCCGTGAGCGCGGCGATCGCGTCCGCGAGCCTCTCCCGTTTCACGAGGACGTAGTCCGTGTCGAAGGTGCTCAGGGCGAAGATGCTGACGCCCGCCTCCGCGAGGGGGCCGAGGACCGCCGCGAGGACCCCGACCATCTCGAACGGGAAGGGTCCGGCGAGCGCGAGGAGCGCCCAGCCGGTCTCGGCCCTCGACCCCGCCGGAACGGCATTCTCGGGGCAGACGATGGAGAGCTCCGCCGGGGTCCGCGTCACCGAGTGGAAGGGCGGAACGAGGAGCTCCGCCGGTACGACCGCGTCCGGTGCGAGGCGAAGGACGGCGAAGCTCCCGGGAAGGGCCGTGAAACGGAGCGGGCTCATGGCGCGGAGTGTCGCAGAGGATGCGCCTGCGTGCGGCGCCTCCGCGATCCCGGCCCGGCGGACGCCTCGAGGCCCGGCAGGGATCGGGGTCCGGCTAGAATCCCGCGCACGGAGAAATGGAGCCGCCCGGAGCGGTGGTCCCGTGACGCCGAATCCGGGCGAGTGGGGGAGCTTCTCATGCGCAGAGCCATTCCGTTCCTTCTCCTGTCGTCGCTGCTCGCCTCCTGCGGCCCCAAGGAGGACTACGAACCGACGAAACGGGCTCTCGTGAATGCCCACACGGCCAGGACCGGAGTCATCCATATCACCATGCGCTACGCGGAGGTCCTCGAAGCGGCCGCAGGCGGGCCGGACTCGGCGGTCTGGGACTGGGCGAACCTCGCCGGGTTCCGCGAGTCGGAAGAGGGGCGCGCCGCGAGAAGGCTCCTCTCCGAGTATGCGAAACCGGTCTCCGTCGACCCGGCCTCCGGGCGTCGTAGGGAGATCGAGGAAGTCTCGCTCGCGACCGTGGCCCTCGTGAACCTCGCACTCGAGCCCCGTGGAACGTGGGAGTCCTTCTCCCAGGAGATCGCCGGGGCCCGGTCCCGGCTGGATCGAGCCGTTTCGGCCCTCGAGACCGGGACCAAGGACTTCGTCCTGATCGAGACGAGGACGGAGACGAACAAGACGAGCTTCGCCTACGCCCAGGAGATCGCCAGGGCGAAGGCCGCCGATTCGGGGAAGCCGGGCAAAGCGGGCACGACGCCGTAGGAGGCCGCGGGCCGGGCCGGCCAGGGCAGGACGCGGCGACGGCGGTTCAAGCCGTCGCCGCGAGGCCGCCGTCCCCCCGGACGAATGTCAGGGGGCGGACGGCGATGGCTCGGACGGCGTTGCGTCCGGAGCCTCCTCGCCGCGCCGCCCCTTCACGCGCTCCCGTATCCGGTCCGTCACGAGGTAGAAGGCCGGCACGACGAGGAGCGAGAGGACCGTCGCCACGATGAGGCCGCCGATGACGGCGACCCCCATCGGCGCCCGGATCTCGGAGCCCGAGCCGATTCCGGCGGCGGGCGGGATGGCCGCCATCATCGTCGCGATCGACGTCATCAGGATCGGACGGAGCCGCACGGGCCCCGCCTTGAGCAGCGCGTTCAGCGTGTCGAGGCCGCGTTCCCGGAGCTGGTTCGTGTAGTCGACGAGGATGATCGAGTTCTTCTTCACGATCCCCATCAGGAGGAGGAGGCCGATCATCGAGAAGATGTTCAGGCTCCGGCCCGTCGCCAGGAGGGCGAACGCCGCCCCCGCGACCGAGAGGGGGAGGATCGAGAGGACCGTGACCGGGTGGAGGAACGAGTTGAACTGGGACGCGAGGACCATGTAGGCGACGCCGATCCCGAGGACGAGGGCGAAGAGGAGGTCGCCCATCGACTCGCGGAAGGCGACGCTCGCGCCGCCGAGGACGAGCCTGTACCCCGTCGGCATGTCCGTCCCGAGCCCCTCGACGTACTTCAGGACGTCGGCCTGCGACATCCCCGGGGCCACGTTCGCGTAGATCGTGATCGCCCGCTCGCGGTCGCGCCGCGTGATCGCCTGCAGGGCGGGGACCTCCTCCGTCGTCACGAGGGAGGAGAGAGGGATCAGGTCGCCCGCGTTGCTGCGCAGGCGAAGGCGCGAGAGGTCCTCGGGGCGCGTCCGCTGGCCGGCGAGGAGGCGGAGGCGGACGTCGATGCGTCGCCCTTCCGTCGAGTACTTCCCGATCCGGAGCCCGCCGAGCGTCGCGTTCAGGGCGGTCGCGACGTTCTCGACGGAGATGCCGAGGTCGGCGGCGCGCGCCCGGTTCGGGACGATCCGCAGTTCCGGCATCCCGATCCGGTAGTCCATGTCGAGGTCGACGACCTGGCCGCTCGCGTTCAGCTTCTCCGAGATCCCCCGCGCCTTCTCGACGAGGACGTCCCAGTCGGGACCTCGGACCGAGAACTCGACCGGGAAGCCGCGCTGGGCCGTGAAGCCCGACTGCGAGAGGTCCTGGACGACGACCCTCACGCCGGCGTAGGAGTTGAGCTCCTTGCGGATCTCCGCCGCGAACTCGGCCTGCGAGAGCTTCCGGTCGCGCTTGTCGACCATGGAGACGAAGACGACGCCGCCGCTCACGCCGCCGCCGAAACCGCCGACGACGCCGAAGCAACGCGTCACCTCGGGGCGGGCCGTGACATAGCTTTCAATCTTCCGGAAGGCCATGTCCGTCTCGCGGATGTCGGACCCGACGGCCGTCTGGACGCGGAGCATGAGGCGCCCCTGGTCCTGCGACGGGACGAACTCCGAGGGGAGCGCGCGGAAGACGAGGAACGCGACGCCGAGGAGGACGGTGGCGGCGACGAGGACCGCGACGGGGTATTTCAGTCCCTTCGCGAGCACGCGGGCGTAGACGCGCGCGAGGGCGTCGAAGGCGCGGTCGACGAGTCCGCCGAGGCCGCTCCGGTTCACCTCGCCGGCCTTCAGGATCTGCGCGCACCGCGCCGGCGCGAGGGTGATCGCCTCGACGTACGAGAGGGCGACCGCGACGCAGAGCGTGATCCCGAACTGGAGGAAGAACTTCCCGATGACCCCCTTCATGAAGACGACCGGGATGAAGATCGCGATGATCGCGATCGTCGCCGAGAGGGCGGCGAAGGTGATCTCGCCCGTCCCCTCGCGGGCGGCCGTCACCCGGTCCTTCCCCTCTTCGAAGTGCCGGAAGATGTTCTCCATGACCATGATCGCGTCGTCGACGACGATCCCGACGGCGAGGCCGAGCGCGAGGAGCGTGAAGGTGTTCAGCGTGAAGCCGGCGAAGTAGATGAACGCGACCGTCCCGAGGAGCGACATCGGGATCGCCAGGACGACGTTCAGCGTCGAGGAGAGAGAGCCGAGGAACATCCAGCAGACGAGGCCCGTCAGGACGACCGAGAGGAGGATCTCGAACTGGATCTCGTGGACCGAGTCCTCGATGAACGTCGTCGAGTCGAAGTTGATCCCGACCTCCATCCCCGGCGGGAGGGTCTTCTGGATCTCGGCCATCGCGTCCTTGACGCCCTTGGCGACGGCGACGGCGTTCGACCCGCGCTGCTTGCGGATGCCCAGCCCCTGGGCGGGGGCGCCGTTGACGCGGGCGATGCGCCTTTCGTCCTCG
This sequence comes from uncultured Holophagales bacterium, assembly GCA_937927565.1. GTDB lineage: Bacteria > Acidobacteriota > Thermoanaerobaculia > UBA5066 > UBA5066 > UBA5066. The sequence goes on along the minus strand of CALBDV010000163.1, from coordinate 740 downwards.
AAGCCGTCCTCGACGAGGGCGACGTCCTCGAGGTAGACCGGCGCGCCGTTCAGGTCGCGTAGGGAGATCCTCCGGAGCGTCGCGAGGTCGAGGGCCTCACCCATGACCCTCACGCTGATCTCGCGCCCCTCGGTCTCGAGGCGGCCGGCCGGGAGCTCGACGTGCTCGCGCTGGAGGGCCGCGATGACGTCGGTGACCGTCATCCCCTTGGAGTTCAGCTTGTCGGCGTCGACCCAGATCCTCACGTTCCGGTCGAGGTAGCCCCCCATCGTCACCTCGCCGACGCCGGGGACCGTCTGGAACCGCTCCTTCAGCCGGTAGCGGGCGTAATCGGCGATGACCTGGCGGGGGAACGGGCCGGAGAGGCCGATCCAGAGGATCGGGTTGTCCTCGGGGTTCGACTTCGAGATGACGGGGGGGTCGATGTCGCGCGGGAGCGACCGCTGCGCCTGGGAGACCTTCGTCTGGACGTCCTGGAGCGCGAGGTCGATGTTCCGGCTGATGTCGAGCTCGATCGTCACGTTGGCCGAGCCCTGCCGGGAGGAGGAGGTGAGGGACTTGATCCCCTCCACCTGCATGACGGCTTCCTCGAGCGGCTCGACGACGTCGTGCTCCATGACCTCGGGGGCGGCGCCCTCCCACGTCACGGAGACGGAGATCGTGGGCGAGTCGACGTCGGGGAACTGGCTGATGCCGATGCGCGAGAGGGCGACGCCGCCGAAGACGATCGTCGCGGCCAT
>CALBDV010000162.1 GCA_937927565.1 uncultured Holophagales bacterium | reverse complement strand
CGATCCGCAAGGTCGTCCTCGCGACCGGCCAGGTGACGACGCTCGCCGGCAAGGCGGGAAGCTCGGGTAACGCAGACGGTATCGGCAGTGCGGCGCGATTCAGCTGGCCGTACGGGGTCGCCGCGGACCGCTCGGGCAACGTCTACGTGGCGGACTACGGAAACCACAGGATCCGGAAGATCGTCGCCGCGACCGGAGAGGTGACGACGCTGGAAGAGAAGGGGGGCGGCATCGCCGGAACGTACGGGCCGCATGGGATTGCGCTGGACGGATCCGGAAACGTCTACGTGACGGCCCGGAACATCAGCACGATCCGGAAGGTCGTCCTCTCCGCCGGCGAGGTGACCACGGTCGCGGGGAACGGACAGGCCGGAAGCGCCGACGGCACGGGAACGGAGGCGCGATTCTCCGAGCCGCGCGACCTGACGATCGACTCTGCGGGGACGATCTGGGTCGCGGACACCCTGAACAACTGCATCCGCAAGGGAACGGTCGGCGCCGGGCTCGCCGACGCGGCCACGATCGACGCCGCAATCGGGCTCGTGGGGGAGACGCGGAAGCTCGACACGTCCCCCCGGACGGCGACGAGGTGGCTTTGGGAGCAGGTTCGGCGCCCCACGGCCTCCCTCGCGGCGCTCTCCTCGACGACGATCCGCGATCCCACCTTCACGCCCGACCTGCCGGATACCTACATCTTTCGATTGACCGCCTCCGACGGCTCCGGCGCCGAGTCCATCACGACGGTCTCGCTGACGGCCGTGAATCCTCCCGCGGGATTCTCCCTGACCCGGCTGCTCCCCATCGTCCTCGACGTCTCGAACGGGTCGACCCGTTACACGACCGAGATGTCGCTGACGAACAACGGGACCAGCATCCTGTCGCTCTCGCTGCGCTACACGGCGTCGCTCGGCAGCAGGCAGGGGTCGGGGACAGTCACGGATTTCCTCGCCCCGGGCCAGCAGAAGCAGGTCGCCGACGTCCTTTCGTACCTCAGGGAAAGGGGCCTCGCGATCCCATCCTCCTCCGAACAGCCCTCGCAGGGTGGCACGCTTCTCGTGACATGCCAGGGAGACAGCACCGTCTGGCCGCAGCACGTCTCCGTGACCGCCCGGACGGCCGCTTCGACGACGGCCCTGCAGCCCGTCGGCCGCGCCGGTCTGGCCTATTCCGGCCTTCTGGCGACGGAATCGTCGACCTCCAGCCTGACTCTCTACGGGCTCCGCTCGACTCCGAACGACCGGACCAACGTGGCGGTCTTCAATACCTCCGCGGACCCGGTGACCCTGAAGGTGACGGTCACCTCGGGGACCGGTGACGGAAGGTCCGTCGTCTTCAGGCCCGCGGAGACGCTCCCCCCGTATGGCTGGCTCCAGTACGGCTCGGCTCAGATACTGGACGAAAACGCGATCACGAAGGGCTGGGCGGTCATCGAGCAGACGTCGACGAGGGGCTCCTTCGGCGCCTACGCCGTCATCAACGATTCCACGACCAACGACGGGTCGTTCCTCTCGCCCGTGCGCCCGAACGTCTCGAGCACTACGCTCGCCGTGCCGGTCCTCACCGAGACGCCGACGTTCCGGAGCGAGCTGATCCTCGCCAACAGGGGCCGATCACCCGTCGCCCTCGTCCTGAGCTACACGGAATCCCTGACGCCCTCGGCAGGAACCGGGGGATCCATCGACCTTCAGCTCGGGGCACAGGAAGAGCTGATCATCCCGGAGGCCGTCGACTACCTCCGGAGTCATGGCATCCACATCGGGCCGAGAGACGCGGCTCCGTATGTCGGGTCTCTCCGCATCCGCACGGCTTCGGGAGCTTCCATCGCGGACGTCTTCGCCGGGGCCCGGACGGCCTCGCAGTCGCCTGCCGGCGGCCAGTTCGGCCTCTTCACGCCCGGCGTCTACCAGGGCCAGGAAGCGTCGGGCTCGGCCTATATCTACGGCCTGAGATCCGACTCCGAGAACCGGTCCAACGTGGCCGTCGTGCACACGGGAGACGACTCGCGGGGGCCGATCCTCCTCTACCTTCAGGCGTTCGACGGAGATGCCGGAGGCGTGCGGAGAGGTGACACCGTCTCGGTCTCTCTCTCCCCCGGCCAGTGGGCCCAGCCCGTGAACTTCTTCAAGGACTCCGGCGTCGCGAACGGATGGGTGATGGTCTGGACGAATTCCTACTCCTCGCCCTGGATCGCCTACGGCGTCGTCAACGACGGCGGCAACCCCGGCGAGAGAACCGGTGACGGAGCCTACGTTCCGATGGTCAAGTAGCCGGCCGAGAAGACGAGAAACAGCTGCCGGCGTCGAGGACCAGTGCGGAAGCCCGCGCCAAAACCGGCCCTTCGAAGCGAAACGCCGGAAAGGAGCTAGCCTTCGAAACATGCGACCCGCCACGCTGGCCCTGCTCCTCGCCCTGAGCCCGCCCCTCCTCTGGGGCCAGCCGCTCGCCGAGGACTACGCCGCGGTCGGAACGACCATCGTGACCACATCCGATCACACGATGTTCCCGCACCCGAAGCGAGCAAACGGGTACGCGTACGAGGGGAAGACCTACCCGGCGGACCGGCATTACAGCGATCGGACCGTCGTGATCTTCGTCCCGAAGGGCTTCCGTCCCGGCGAGACGACCGACATCGTCTTCT
>CALBDV010000161.1 GCA_937927565.1 uncultured Holophagales bacterium | reverse complement strand
CGAACCGCGAGACGGAGGCGATGAAGGACGGCAGCGACGCCATCGCCGACTGGCCTCTCCTGAACGCGCTGGTCAACACGGCGGCCGGAGCGACCTGGGTGTCGATCCACCACGGCGGGGGAGTCGGCATCGGGTATTCGATCCACGCCGGGATGGTCGTCGTCGCCGACGGCACCGACGCGGCTGCGCGCCGCCTCAGCCGGGTCCTCGTGAGCGATCCGGGGATGGGCGTGGTACGGCACGTGGATGCCGGCTACGAGGAGGCCATCGCGTGCGCCGAGACCCACGGCGTGGCGATCCCGATGCGCCGTTGAAGATGCCCCGGGCGGCCGCGCCCCTCCTCGGCCTCCTCGCCGCGGCGGGGCTCGCGGGAGCGCTCGCCGCGAGGCTCGGTCCGCTCCCCGAGGGGGCGGAGGGACGACGGGCCGAGGGGTTGAGGCGACAGGCCGCCGCTGCGCTCGAGAAGGACGCGGAGCGCCTTTCCGCGACGTCGAGGCGTCTCGTCCGGGACCCGGCGCTCCTCGAGATCGTCGAGGGAGGGAGCGGCGGAATCCGTCCGGGGCGGCTCTTCTCACTCCTCGGCTCGGCGCTCCCGAAGGAGAGCGGCTGGGGCGTCGTACTGCTCGACCGGACGGGGGCTGCCGTAGCCTGGGCGGGGGAACCCGGAGACCTCCCGGCTCCCCTTGCACCTCGAGCCGGGAGCTTCTCGGCCACGTTCCGCGTCACGCAGTGGACCCTGGCCCACGAATCCCCGGTCGGCCGCAGCCCGGAGACGAGGGGACATCTCGTCGTGACGCGCCGCCTTCCGACCGGAATCGTCCGACCCGACGTCCTCGAGGGGCACTTCCTGTCCGGCATCCCGACGGTGCGTCGGGTACGAGTCCGCGCTTCGGCCGTGCCGGGCCGCCTCGTTGCCCTCTCGCTGGAACCGGCGGTGCCGGCGGTCGTGGAGGAGGACGTTCGCAGAAACGCCGCCCTGCCGTGGGCGCTCCCGGCAGCACTTGCGGCCCTGGCTCTCGGGTTCGTCGCGCGCTGTCCTGCGACGGGGGTCGTCGCAGCGCGGCTTCTCCTCCTCCTGGCCGTTCCCTGTGCCGAGACGGGACCTTTCGCGCCGATCCTGCACGACGTCTCCGGGCTGCTCTCCACACCCGTGGACGTGGGCCTGACCGGCTTCGTCGCGCTCATCCTCCTGCGTTCGGGCCTGGCGTGGGGCCGCGAATCCGTCAACGGCGCGGTGTCGAGCGTGGCGTCGAAAGCGGCGGCGGGAGCGGCGGCCGTTGCGGCCGCCCTCGTCCCGGCCTTTCTGGGTCTCGCCGGCGGACGTTCGGCTCCCACGGTCCTCCTCGGGTTGGGGCTGTTCACGGGTCCGCCGGAAGCGCCCCTCGCCGCGGCGGGCCTCGTGGCCGCCTCGAGCGCCTTCCTGGGGCTGGCGGCTCTCCTGTCGGCGACCGTCGCTCGTGCGGGCCGGACGGCTCTCGGCCTGGGTGCCGCCGGGCTGGCGCTCACGGGCTGGTCGTATTTCTCCGTTCCTTCCGAAGCGTCGACGGCCGTCCTGGTCCTCGGGAGCGTCCTTCTCGCGGCGAGCCTTTCGGAGAGGGTCTCGGCGTTCCGGACGTCGGACCTCCTCTCGAGATCGGTCGCCGTTGCGCTGCTCGTGGGGGCTGCGGCCTTCGTGACCGGGGCAGGAGCTTCGCTGGGGCGGGTCCTCGGCACCGACGAGCGACTCGAAAGGGCAGCATCCCGGTCGAGTCTCGACCGGGAGAGGCTCGAGGAAGAGGGGCCCGCTGCGTGGGAGGAGCGGATCGCGGGCGGAGAGCTCGAGCCCTGGACGCCCGCCGGAAGCCGCACCCAGATGAGCGATCTCGCGCACGCTCTCTGGGTGCGCGGACGGACCGGCGATTTCCCGGAGCCGGGGGATCTCCTCACCGTCCGGGACGAGGATGGGAGAGTCCTCTCTTCGTTCGGGACGATGCGGCCAGGAGACGAGGGGAGGGGGACGGCAATCGGATTGAGGCTTCCCGTACCCGGGACGGTCGGCGTCCTGTCCCGGGTGCCGTGGCCGGACGCGGACGAGGAGGACCCCTTGCTCGTGGCCCTCCTCGGCGAGCCGACCTGGGCGGACCGTCCGGTGGAACGGATCGACTTCGACGGTTCGGGACGTCCGCTGGGACGGGGACGTCTCGAGAGGTCCGATCTCTCGGAACCGCTGCTGATCGCGGCTCGTCGCGAAGGCACCGCGTGGGGGAAGGAGGTGTCGGGAGGGCGACGGTGGAGGATGACGGTCCGAAGCGCGGGGAGCGGTTTCGTCGGATGGGGCATCGAGGTCCCGTCGCCGGTCTTTGCTCTCGGGTCCGCCGTCGCCGCCGCGGAGATGGTCCTGCCGTTCGCCCTTCTCGTCCTTTTCATGGGAGACCTCGTCGCTCTCGGGCGCGCTCGCGTCCGGCGGCGCGACGGCTCGGGCCGGCGGTGGTCCGGAACGTTCCGGGGGCGGCTCGCTCTCGCGCTTCTCGTCACCGGCGCCCTGCCCCTCGCAGCCGGCGCGGTCATGGTCCGCACCGCGCTCGATCGCTCGTCCGCACGCTCCACGGAGCGGCACGCGCTCCAGCTCCTGACGGAGGGGCGCCGGCTTCTCGAGGAAAGGGTCGAGGGGACGCCGTCGCCCGCAGAGCTGAACCGCGCGGCCTCGGTCGTCGGCGTCGACCTCCTCCTGTACCGTGACGGCGCCCTTGCTGCTGCGTCGCGGGCCGTCCCGGTGGCGGCGGGCCTCGCGCCGGAACGGCTTGCCTCGCTGGTGGCGGCGGCGCTCGCGAACGGAGCGAGCGAAGCCGCCGTCCTGCGCCCCCCCGTCCGGCCCGGCGCGAGGCGGGCGGCGGAGGCGGCGGTGACCCTCTCGCGAGAGGAACGGACCACGCTCGCCGTCGTCCTCGGCGAGGACGCCGCCGGGCGCGATGCGGTGGATGGACTCGTCCTCCTCGCGGTGGGTGTCGCTCTCGGAGCCTTCGCGCTCGGAGGGCGCGGGGCGCTCGAGCTTTCGAGGCCTCTCGAGGATCTCGTCGCTGCAGCGGAGCGCGTCGGTGCCGGCGAGTCGCCCGGGCCGATCCGGACGCCGGGGACGGTCGATCTCGCGCGGCTCGTCGAAGCATTCGGCACGATGTCCGAGAGGGTCAGGGAACGAACGGAGCTCCTCGAACGCGAACGCGAAGCGGCCGTCAGCGTCCTCGGAAGCCTGACCCCGGCGGCAGTTCTCTTCCGCGAAGAGGACGGACGCGTCCTCTTTTCGAATCCGGCGGCCGACGCCCTGCTCCCGGGCGGCGCACGACTCTCCGAGCGGCTGGCCGCTCCGCTCTTCGCGCCCGTGCTGGCAGCGCTCGGGCACGCGAGGCCGTACGAGACGAGAGTCTCTCTGCAGGTGGAGGGTGGCGAGACGGTCCTTCGGGTCGTCGTGGCCGACCTTCCGGCCGATGCCGAGGGGCACCGGACGGTCCTTCTCCTGGAGGATCTGACCGACTTCACGCGCGCCGAGAGGCTCGAGACCTGGGTAGAGGCGGCCCGCGCGGTCGCCCACGACATCAAGAACCCCCTGACACCGATTCGGCTGACGGCGGAGCGACTCGTCCGGAGTGCGCAGCGAGGTACCCCTCCGGACATCGCGAGGATCGTCGAGGCGGCGACGACGATCCTGAGACAGGTGGATCTCCTGACGGAGCGGACGGGCCGCCTCTCCCGTTTCGCGAGCCCCTCGGCGCCGGAGAAGAGGCTCCTGACCGGTGGTGCGCTGGCGGCGCTTCTCGCGGAGGTCTCGTCCGACTTCTCCGCTCACGCGACCGTCCGCGTCTCGTGGAGAGCGGAGGAAGGGCTTCCGGACCTCGTCGTGGATCGCTCGCTGCTTCGCGACGCCGTGTCGAACTTCGTCCTCAACGCCGTGGAGGCGCTCGAGCAGTCCGGGGGGCACGTCGAGGTTGCGGCCAGGCCGGCCAGCGGGCTTCGCGGAGGGCGCGGAGTCGAGGTGACGTGCGAGGACGACGGGCCCGGTGTTCCCGAGATCGACCTCCACCGGATCTTCGACCCGTCCTTCTCGACGAAGTCTCGTGGTTCGGGGATGGGCCTGGCGGCGGCACGCCGCGCCGTCGAGGAGCAGGGAGGGCGGCTCCTCGCCGAACGCTCTCCGCTGGGAGGGCTTCGAATCGGCTTCGTCCTCCCGGCTGCCGGCTGATATCATTTTTTGAAATGCCCTTCGAAGCCAAGCTCGTTCGCCGCGTTGCCGTCGGCCTTTTCCTGCTCGGTGCGCTCGGTGCGGGAGCGTGCAAGAAGGTCCTGCCGCTCGTCGGTCGAGGTTCCTCGCCGCCGCCGCCCCGGGAAGATGCGCTCTTTCTGGCCGAGGCCCCGGCCGTCGTCCCGGAGGAGCTCGCGCCCGAGTTCGACGCCATGGGGATTCGCCGCCTGTACGTCACGGCAGCATCCCTGACGGGAGGGGGACAGGTCCATCCTTTCCCGCCTCCGCCGAACTCGATCCAGCGGCCGGTCGTCCTCGTCCTGATGGGGGAGCCGGGCGCCGAGGGGGGCCTGAAGACAGGCCGGCCCGAGGGGCTTGGAGAGGCCTGGGCCGCTGGTGCCGCCAAGCTCGTGGCCGAAGCGAAGGGGTGGGCTCAGGTCTCCGGCGTCCACCTCCACATCCTGCCGGCGCCGATGGACGCTCCGGCCCTCGGCAAGGCGCTTTCCGTCCTCAAGTCGCGACTGAAGGGGCTCACCGTTTCGGTCACGTTGCTGCCGGGGGCGCCCGAGGGAACGTGGGAGCCGCTGGAAGGGGCCGCGGACGAGGCGCTCGTGTTCTCTTTCGGTCGGCGTCCCGAGACGGCCGATACCTTCGTTCGAGAGATGTCCCTCGAGGAGGCGAAGGCCTTCCCCATCCCATTCCGGCTCCTGCTCGTCCCGGGTGGATACGGAGTCGCGGGTGTGGGTGCCAGGGCTCACCGCCTCGCCGACGGCGAGATCGACAAGCTCTCGGAGGACCGGAACCTCGACTTCGACTTCGCGGCCGTCCTCTCCAGCGATCCCGGAAGCATCTACAACTTCAAGCCGCGGGCCGGCTACGAGAAGGCGAAGAACCTCCTGTCGGAGGACGGCGGTCGGGCCCGGTTCGACCTCCTTCCGTTTGCCGACCTCGTGCGCTTCGTTTCGACGACCTCGCGGTGGAGCGCGCCGCGCCTCGCAGGCAGGGTCTTCCTCGTCGACGGCGTTCCGCGCGACGGCCGCCTGAGCGGCTACCCGGCGATCCGGGCGCTCCTGACGGGAAAGCCCTGGGAGCCGAGCCTCTCCGTCGAGCCGGCGGAGGGGACCGGAAGGGGCGGGGAGGTCTGGCTGCGCGTGTCGAACCCCGGCCCGACGCCGAGCGAGCTGTCACGATTCGGGAACCAGGTCACGATCCGGCTCGAAGGGGGCGTCTTCACCGCCCTCGGCGCCGGCGACTTCGACCGGTACGAGATCTTCGCCTCGGCCCGTGACATGACGCAGGCCGCCCCGTTCGGCCGGGCGTCCGCCTGCCGGCTTTTCGAGAACTTCTTCGCTCCCGAGGAGGCGAACGTGGTCGGGCCGATCCGGATCGCCGGGGGCCGGCCACGCGCCTTCGTCTCGTACCAGCTCACCCTGCCCGACGGACGAACGCTGACCGGGGCCGAGACGGAGGTCGCCATCTCGTCGGCGCCGCCACCGGCCAGGGCGTCGAGCACCCCGAAGCCGAAGGGTCAGCCCCCGATCCCGAGGCTGAAGAGACGCTGAAGGGGGCGCTCTCCCTCAGGCGTCGGGGAGAAGGCCTCGCTCGGCGATCGCCGCCTCGGCGATTCTCACGGCCAGAAGGGCCCCGGGACGTCGAAGGTCGTCGGAGGCGAGGAAAAGGCGGCTCGTAGAACCCGCTGAGGAAGCGCGGATGAGAAGCGTCTCGTCACGGCCCGCGGCGTCGACGATTCCGGCCGGCCCGTCGACGTCGGCTTCGGCGAATCCGCGCCCCGCGGCCAGGAGGGTGGACCGGAGGGCATCCGGTCCGGGTGCGTCACCTTCGAACCGAACCTCCAGCCGCAGCGTCGTCCCGTGGAAGACGCCGGCGCGGGCCGAAAGGACGCCGACAGGGAGTTCGCGGCCCAGGAGGGCCCGGACGTCATCGGCCACCCGGGCGTCGAAGGCGTCCGTGTCGGCCGGCGAGTAGATGTTGAAGGCGCTCTGGGTGCCGAGGGTGTCCTTCGGGATGCTCCGAAACGATGCGACGGCGATGGCCTGCTGGAAGAGCTCGTCGAGGGCGTCTTTGCCGAGGTCGCTGGCCGGCCGGTCGATCGCCACGGTCACGGCCTGAATGGGGCGAAGGGTGTCGAGAGCCGCGACGGCGTCGGCGAGGACCGTGGCCGCCGGATCGCGCAGGAGGAAGTGGTCTCCCGCGGGAAGCGGAGAGGGCACGACCCCTCGGAGGGCATCGACGAAGGCCCCCTGCAGTCTCTGCCCCGAAAGATCGATGACGAGACAGCCGTCGGAGCCGCGGACGGAGAGAAACCGGGTGGTGGCCTTGGCCGGGCCGCAGAGGAACGCGATCTGGCAGGTGGAGAGGCTGTCCGGCTCGAGGGCCGCAACGTAGGCCGCCTCTCCGTCGTCTTCGGTCAGCAGGCCGGAGGTGGGGTCGTCGGTCTGGAGGAGGTGAAGGTGGGCGGCCGGAAAACCGCGTTCCCGAAGGACGGCCTTCACGTCGCGTCCGGCGAGAGTCCCGGGGTCGACGAGGGCCACGGAGAGGCCCCTCATGTCGGCGCTCCGGTCGCAGGTGGCGCCTGGCGGGGGAGGAGCGCCGCGACGAGGCGTGCCACAGGGGCCGAGAGCGCGTAGACGAGGGCGATTCCGGCGAGGCAGACGTCGGGGCGCCACGCCGCGACGGCGGCGACCAGGAAGCCGATGAGGGGAACGAGGCGGGCCGAGCGGCGCGAGCGGATGTCGACGTCCTTGAAGGAGCGATATCGGAAGGTCGAGACCATCAGGAAGCCGAGCAGGAGGGTGATCCCCACGAAGGCCACCGCGATCCGGGGGTCGGAAAGCGGTTCGGGCAGGACCCAGATGAGCCCGCAGAGGGCGCCTGCCGCGGCCGGGATGGGGAGACCCACGAACCACCTCTTGTCGACGACGTTGAGCTGCACGTTGAACCGGGCGAGCCGGCACGCTCCGCAGACGAGAAAGAGAAACGAGGCGAAGAGGCCGAGCCTGCCGTAGGCGCCGAGGGCCCAGTGGTAGACGAGGAATGCCGGGGCGAGCCCGAACGAGAGGACGTCCGCGAGCGAGTCGAGCTGCTCTCCGAACGCCGACGTCGAACCCGTCATCCGGGCCACGCGGCCGTCGAGCGAGTCCAGGAAACCAGCCAGGAAGATGAGTCCGGCGGCGAGGTCGAACCGCGCGTGGACCGTCGCGTCGAGCGACAGGTAGCCGCAGAAGATGTTTCCGACCGTGAAGAGGGCCGGAATGACGTAAACGCCGCGGCGGACGCCGCGGCGCTGAACCTCTTGGGAGGCTCCAGTCATGGATGTGTCGACGGGACCGTTCCTGTCGAGCGCGAGCGGGCCCTAATGGGGCGCTCCCACGCGGGCCCGGTGCTCACGAGCGATCTCCTCCATCCGGTCCTTCACGATCAGCTTCTGCTTCTTGAGGCGCTTCTCCTCGCCTTCCTCGTCGGACGAGAGGAACGTCTTGGAAGCGAGCTCGGCGAGCCGCTTCTCGAAGTCGTGATGGGTACGGACGAGGTTCTTGAACTCCTCGTGGGACTGGGCCAGCTCGCGCTTCAACTCTTCGGTCAAAGTCGGCATGAACACCTCCTCGAAGTGGATTTCGAAAGAGCCGCAGCGAGTCTCCCTTTTTCGAAGGGGCAGAGTCAAGGTCAAGGTCGCCCCGGCTGCAGAAACAACGACATGACGAGCGCGTCCTCGCCGTCGGCATAGTACTGCGGGCGTCGACCGACCTCCCGGAACCCGAGCAGTATGTAGAAGTTGCGGGCCGGCAGGTTCGAAGGCCGGACCTCGAGGAAGATCTCCTCGGCCAGGATCCGGGTGGAGAAGTCGAGGACTTCCTTCATCAGGATCCCGGCGATTCCCCGGCGGCGATAGAGGGGGTCGACCGCGATCTTGTTGACGTGGATCTCGCCCGCGGCGAAGGCGCAGAAGACGTAGCCCACGAGCTTCCCGTCGGAGGCGCGTACGACCCGGTTGAACCGGTGGCCCAGCCCCACCTCCGAGGCGAAGAACTCCCTCTTCCAGGGCACGGGGAAGGAGATCCGCTCCAGCTCCGCGACGGCATCCAGGTCGGTGGCGCGGACGTCCCTCACCGTCAGCGTCTCGGCGAGCGCGCTCATCCGGATTCCCCGGGACCGAAACGCTCGATGGCGGACGGGAGGCGGCCGTAGACGAGCGATCCCGGCTCTCCCCCGGGAGCGTGCCGGGCGAGCGACGCCGCACTCGGGGCCAGAAGGAGCGCCGCCGACCCGACGTCGATCGCCGGAACGCCCTGGCGGTCGGCCTCGGCGGACGCATCCTCCCGGGAGATCCGCTCTTCGAGGGGCGAGAGAACCCCTTCCCGGCGGCGTCGCCGGTGGACTTCTCCGCGCAGAGCCTCCAGGAGGAAATCGACGTCCGGAGGGGCCGGGATCGCCTCGGAGGCCGCCTCGAAGGTCGGAATCGGCACGAGGGAGGCGCCGGCCGCACGGGCGAGGCCGCGGGAGAAGGCCAGCGAGGAACGGAGCCCGGTGAAGGAGCCGGGGCCCGAAACGACCGCGATCCGGTCGAGGTCGGCAGGGAGGATGCCCACGGTCGCGAGCAATGACGCCACGGCCGGTGCAAGCGCTTCGGCTCCCAGCCGCGGCAGCTCGACCGTTCGCGGCGTCCCGTCGTCGAGGACGACGGCGAGGGACGGCCGGGGGGTCGCCGTGTCGATGGCGAGGAGCCTCATCGGCGTTGCCGCGATGGTAGCAGGGAGCCGGCTGACTCCCGCGGGTCGCTCGGGCCCTTCAGCCCCCTGCTACCATCGCTCCCCTTTCGATGCGGACAACCCCGATGCTCGAGCAGTACTGGGCGCTGAAACGGGAGGTCCCGGATGCGATCCTCCTCTACAGGCTCGGGGACTTCTACGAGATGTTCTTCGAGGACGCCGAGGTCGCCGCGCCGCTCCTCGGTCTGGTCCTGACCGCTCGGCATCGCGACACCGATATCGAGGCTCCGATGTGCGGCGTCCCGCACCACGCCCTCGATGCGTACGTGGCCCGCCTCGTTGGGTCCGGCAGGAAGGTGGCGATCGCGGAGCAGACCGAGGCGCCGCAGAAAGGGAAGACCCTCGTCGCCCGGAAGGTCGTCCGCGTTCTCACCCCCGGGACTCTCGTCGACCCGGAGCGGCTCGACGCGAGACAGGCGAACGACCTCGCGGCGATCGTCCTGACGGCGGGTGAGCCCGCCCTCGCCTACCTGGACCTGTCGACGGGGGATTTCTCGGTGATCCGTCTCGACGGCACCACGCCCGGCGAGATGCTCTCCCGACGCACCGCGAAGGAGCTCGTCGCTTTCCCCTCCGAGCGGGAGGCGGTGGCCCGCCTGCTCGAACCCCTCGGCTCCGACGCTCCGGTCCTTTCGGTCCTGCCCGGCGAATCCCCGCGCGGCCGCAGCGCGGCGGATCTCCTCGAGGGTCACTTCCGCACCTCCACCCTCGCCGGCTTCGGTCTCCCTCCTGCCGGCCCGCTCGTCGACGCCGCCGCGGCCGTCCTCGCCTACGCCCGCTCGACGCAGAAGGCCGACTGCGCCCACGTCACCACCCTCAGGACCGAGTCGGCCGGCGAAGGGCTCGTCGTCGACGCGGTGACGCAGGGGCACCTCGAGCTCTTCCGCTCCCTTCGCGACGGCGGGCGGACGGGGACCCTTCTCTCCGTGGTCGACCGGACGTGCACCCCGTTCGGCGCACGGGCGCTCCGTCGGACCCTCGAGCAGCCGCCGGGCTCGAAGGAGGCGATCGAGGAGCGCCTCGACGCGGTGGAGGAGCTCGTTGCAGCCCCGTCGCGTCTCGAGTCGCTCGGCACGGCCCTCGCAGAGCTACCCGACCTGCCGCGGCTCCTCGCGCGCGTCTCGGTGGGAAACGCCACACCGAGGGACCTCTCCGCCCTCGGCCTCGGACTCGCCCGAACCGCCGCCATGGCTCCGCTTCTCGACGGCTCCGTTTCGATCCTCCTGGCGCCCGGCGGGGAGGCATTCCCCGAGGGCGTTCCGGATGCCCTCGCGGCCCGCCTCGCCTCGACGCTCGTCGAAGCACCTCCCGTCTCGTCGAAGGAGGGCGGCCTGGTCCGCGACGGCGTGGATGGAACCGTCGACGACCTCCGGAGGCTCCGTCTCGACGCCGCCACGCTCCTCGGCGCGCTGGAAGCCGCGGAGCGCTCGCGTCGCGGAATCCCGACCCTGCGGGTGAAGTTCAACCAGGTCTTCGGGCACGTCTTCGAGGTGCCCGGCTCCGCACGGGCGAAGATCCCGGAAGACGTGGTGAAGCGGCAGACGCTCGCGTCGGTCGAGCGCTACGCGACGGCCGAGCTCGTCACCCTCGACGAGAAGCTCCGCTCGGCCGACGAGAGGCTCGCCGAGCGCGAGGCGGAGATCTTCCGCGAGCTCTGCGACGCCGCGACCGCCGAAGCCGCAGCCGTCGGGGCGCTCTCCTCGCGGCTCGCGCTCCTCGACGTCCTCGTCTCCCTGGCCCGAGTGGCCCGCGCCGAACGCTGGTGCCGGCCTCGCCTCGTCCCCGAACCCGTTCTCTCGATCGAAGGGGGGCGTCATCCGGTCGTCGAGGCGCTCCGTCGCCGCGAGGCGTTCGTCCCCAACGACACGGAGCTGGGCGGGGAGGCGCGCGTCGTCATCCTCACGGGGCCCAACATGGGGGGCAAGTCGACGTACCTGCGGCAGAACGCGCTCGTGGTGCTCCTGGCGCACGCGGGGTCGTTCGTTCCGGCGTCAGCGGCGACGGTCGGGCTCTGCGACCGGATCTTCACCCGCGTCGGCGCCTCCGACTCCCTCGCCCGCGGCGAGTCGACCTTTCTCACGGAGATGGCCGAGACGGCGCACATCCTCCGGCACGCGACGACCCGCAGCCTCGTCGTCCTCGACGAGATCGGACGCGGCACCGCGACGTTCGACGGGCTGTCGCTCGCCTGGGCGATCGCCGAGCACCTCCACGACGCACCGGGCGCGCCGGCCCGGGTCCTCTTCGCGACGCACTATCACGAGCTCACCGAGCTCGCCCTCGTGCGTCCGGGCGTGAAGAACCGGACGATGGCGGTGAAGGAGTGGAAGGGCGAGGTCGTCTTCCTCCGGAAGGTCGTGGACGGCGTCGCCGACCGCTCCTACGGCGTCCAGGTGGCGAAGCTGGCGGGGATTCCCGCCGCCGTGACCGAGCGGGCGAAGGAGATCCTCCGGAACCTCGAGAAGCAGCAGCTCGACGTCGGGGGGCGGCCGCGGCTGGCCGAGCACGCCGGTTCTCCGCCGGCGTCGGACGTTCAGCTCGACCTTTTCCGCGGCCAGGAGGAGGTCGTCGTCGACGCGCTCCGCAGGCTCGACCTCGACACCCTCACGCCGCTGGCGGCGTTGAACGTCCTCGCCTCGCTCCGGGCGAGGCTGGAAGGAGCGGAATGAGCGGAGCCTCGCGCCTCGTCGTCGGTCTCGAAGGTCCCGGCCTCACCCCCGGCGAGCGCTCGTTTCTCGCGGAGCGCCGGCCGCTCGGCGTGATCCTCTTCGCGCGCAACCTCGAGTCGGCCGTTCAGGCCGCCGCGCTCGTCGAGGAGATCCGGACCGCCTGCAACCCGGCCCCGCTCCTCTTCGTCGATCAGGAAGGGGGGCCCGTCGACCGGGTCGGCCCGCTTCTCGGCGTCGCCTTCCCGTCGGCGGCGTCGCTCGCGGACAAGGGCGTCGACCGGATCCAGGAGTGTGCGTACCTGATGGGGCGCACGGCGCGCCTCCTCGGCTTCGACGTCGACTTCGCCCCCGTCCTCGACCTGGCGATCCCGGGGGCCGGTGAAGTCGTCCTGGCGGGACGCTCTTTCGGGTTCCACACCGAGGACGTCGTCCTCGCCGGGACGGTCTTCCTGCACGGCCTTGCCCGGGCGGGCGTCGTCTCGTGCCTCAAGCATTTTCCCGGCCTCGGGCGCGGCCCGGTCGACTCGCACGTATCGCTCCCCGTCGTCGACGCCCACGACGTCGACCTGATGGTGACCGACGTCGCCCCCTTCACGAAGCTGGCCCGAGCCTCGGACGGCGTCATGGTCGGCCACGCGGCCTATCCCGGCTTCACGGGCGACGAGACGCCCGCGTCCCTCTCACCGCGGATCCACGCGATCCTGAGGGAGCGGATCGGCTGGGACGGCGTCGTCTACTCCGACGACCTCGGGATGGGAGCCCTCGGCGCGAGGAGCCTCGAAGAGCGCGTTTCCGATGCGGCGCGCGCCGGCTGCGACGTCCTCGTCGTCTCCGCCAGTCTCGCCGATGCCCGGGTGGCGGCCGACCGCCTCGAGGCCGAAGGCCTCGCGGATGAGCCCGAAGCCCTCGCGCGGATCGCCGCGCTCAGGCGGCGCGCCGGCGGACTTCCCCGGACGCCATTCGGCCCGGAGGCGTGGGACGCTCTCCGGGCCGAAGCGGTGTCGTGGCTCGAGGAGCTGTCGAAGCCGCGCGTCTCGCGGAGCTTCGACGGCCCGTTTCCGCTCTAGAACGGAACGCTGTCGTCCGGATCCTCGGTGGGCGAGGGTTCGGGGGCACCGGGACCGGCCGGGGCGGCGCCGCCTCTCGCGCCGTCGGGCCTGCCGCCGAGCATGCGCATCTCGCGCGCCTTGACCTCCGTCATGTACTTCTTCTGGCCGGTCTCCTTGTCGTCCCAGCTCCGGGTCTGGATGGAGCCCTCGATGTAGACGAGCTGGCCCTTGGAGAGGTAGCGCTCGCAGACCTGGGCGAGCTTCGGGTCCATCACGACGACCTTGTGCCACTCGGTCCGTTCCTGCTTCTGACCGCTCACCTTGTCGGTCCAGCTCTCGGACGTCGCGACGCTCAGCTTCGCCATCGTCGAGCCGGACGGCAACGCCTTGATCTCCGGATCGCCGCCGAGGTGGCCGACGAGAATGACCTTGTTCACGGAACCCGCCATGGGTGTCCCTCCTCCGTCTCCGATTCGAATGGCGGGCGAGGATATCAGAGGCGTCCGGAGCTTCCGGAACGCCCGCCTGCGAGAATGAGCGGGTGATCCTCCTCCTCCAGCGCGTCTCCCGCGCCGCCGTCCGGGTCTCCGGCGAGACGGTGGGGGAGATCGGGCGGGGGCTCCTGGTGCTGGCCTGCGTCGAGCCGGGCGACGGCTCCGAAACGATGGACGACGCGGCCCGAAAGACGGTCGAGCTGCGGGTCTTCGAGGACGATCAGGGGAAGATGAACCTCGACGTGACGCAGGTGGGGGGCGCGGTCCTCGCCGTGTCGCAGTTCACGCTCGGCGCCGACCTTTCACGCGGGCGGCGGCCCGGCTTCGAGGGGGCCGCGCGCCCCGACGAGGCGAGGCCGCTCTTCGAACGCTACCTCGCGGTCCTTCGAGCCTCGGGGGTCACCGTGGCGACCGGGAGCTTCGGGGCCGCGATGGAGGTCGAGCTGGTGAACGACGGTCCCGCCACCTTCTCGTGGCGGACGAAGCGGCGCCAGGTCTCCTGAATCCTCGATCGGCACCGGGACGAAGCTCAGGATCGCGATCAGGAGGACGGCCGCGGCGACTTTCCTCCGGAACGGATCGAGGGGCGCGTCTTCGTCCAGGACGGCCGGATGGCGTAGTCCCGTCAGGACGAGGACGATTCCGGCCCAGACCCACCAGCCGGTGTAGAGGAACCCGAGACCGAAGAGCGCGACGAGAACAGGCCACCGAAAGAGCCGGTGACGCCGTCCGAACACGGCGTAGAGGGTGTGGCCGCCGTCGAGCTGGCCCGCCGGAATCAGGTTGATGGCGGTGACGAAGAAGCCCCACCAGGCGGCCATGAACGCGGGGTGCTCGACGACGTGGACGCTCGAGAACGTGTGCCCCGTCAGGAGCAGCTGAAGGACCTTCATCGCGAGCGGGTAGCCGAAGAAGATCGTCCCTTCACCGAGCGGCTCGAAATTCAGCCGGGTGTGGAGGATCCCGTACGCGGCGAACGGGAGCGCGACGAGGAACCCGGCGATCGGCCCCGCCACGGCCATGTCGAAGAGGACCTTCTTGTCGCGGATCGGTTCCCTCACCCGGATGAAGGCCCCGAAGGTTCCCGGAAGCGGGGCGATGGGGATGAAGGGGAGGAAGAACGGCGGCGAGGCGTCGAGGCCGTGCCGCCTGCACATGAGGTAGTGACCGAGCTCGTGGGCGAGGAGAATGAGGAGGAGCGGGACCGAGTAGCCCAGGCCGGCGACGACGAGCGCCGGGGTGAACCCGAGGAGACCCGAACGCGGGTCGACGAGGGCGAGTCGCGGGTCGTAGCCGGCGGCGAGCTGGATCCCGACGAAGGTCGTCGTCGCGAACGTCAGGAGCAGGAGCGCGGCGTGGAGCCACCAGCGCTCGCGGCGCGATCGGAAACCGGCTTCACCCTGGTCCGGTGGAACACCAGGGGCTCCAGGCGACAGCGGGGGCGTTGGAAACGGAGGAAGGGGCGGCTCGGAGCTGCTCAGGCCCGCTCCGGGGAGGCCGCGACCGGTTCAGCAGCAGGCTCCTCGACCGTCATCAGGTCGCGAAGCTCCTTCCCGGGCTTGAAGCGGATGGTGAAGCCGGGGGGGATCTCCACCTGCTCGTCCGGGCGCTTCGGGTTCCGGCCGATCCCCTTCTTGCGCCGCTTGACGAGGAAGACCCCGAAACCGCGGAGCTCGATGCGTCCTCCCGTCGCCAGGGAGTGGCGCATCGTCTCGATGATCGTCTCGACGGCGCGGGCCGCCTTGATTCTCGCGACGCCCGTCTCCTCGGTTACGCGGTTGACGAGGTCGTTCTTGATCATTCGAGCGAAGTGTAAATCAAGTCGGGTCTAGAGGCTGCGGAGCCTGTTCTTGAGCAGGAGGATCTCGAGAGCGATCGCCGTGAGCGCTCCGAGACGTTTCAGCTCCATCGCCTTCGGGGGGGCTTCGCCGGCCCGGGCCTCACCGAGGAGGAAGAGGACGCTCTTTCCCTTCAGGGTCACGGGAACTGCGGCGACGACGGCCGGGAAGGTCGCGCCGAGCGCCTCGAGGACCCGGCGGTTTCCCGGGAGGTCCGGGCAGGGGCCGACGTAGAAACCGTCGGTGTTTCTGAGCGAGGCGAAGAGCGATGGCTCGGAAAAAGCGACGGAGAAGGACCGGAGACCCTCGGGCGGCTCCGGAACCGCGGCCCACCCGATGACCCGGTCGTCCTGGGCGATGAAGAGAGCGGCTCGATGAAGCAGCCGGCCGGCTGCTTCGAGGACGGCCGCCGCGATCTCGTCCCGCGATTCCGCCTTCGAAAGGCTCGCCACGAGATCGGCCGGTGCTTCCTCCTCGACGAGAGGCGAGGTCTCTTCGCCACCGACTGCGCTCGTCGGCTCGGCAGCCGTCGCCGCGGTGTCGGCGGCGGATCGAAGGCTCCGCTCCTCGTGCTCGCCCAGCTCGATCTCGATCACGGGCAGGCGCTGGAGGCGCGGCGGCGTGGGAGGCTGGACGACGTCGGCGCTGTCGCGGGTTGCAGCCGGTGCGGCAGCCTCGCCATGCGGGGCCTCCGGGACCGGACTCGACGCGGGAGCGGCGGCGTCGGGGGAGAGCGGTCGCAGCGCGGTCGACGAGGTGCGCAGGAACGGCTTCGGCGTTTTCGGCGGCGTCACGGCGACCATTCCGCCGCCGGCATCGATCCGGGCGGCCAGATCCGGATACCGCGCGTCGATCGTGACGCCGTAGTGCTTCGCGAGGGCGACCTGGATCCTCACGTCGAGAGAGACGAACGGGCTGATGGCGAGGCCGGTGAGAAAGGAGATCTCGTCGAGAGCGGGGAGGTCTTTCGGGTCCCGCATCGCGAGAGAGAGATTCCGGCCGAGGCGCCGGAAGGGAAGGACGAAGAGGCTCGCCGCGAGCTTCGCGGGCACGAGACGGAGGATGTCGGGGCGAATCTCGTCGAGATCGGCCGGGGAGCAGGTCGCGACGCCGTGCTGCACGGCGAGCGCGCGCAGGAGGAGGTCCTCGCGGATTCCGCCCAGCTCCAGGAGGTTCGTGCAGATTCGCCCGCGCTGGCGGACCTGCTGGGCGAGCGCCCGGTCCCTGAGCTCCGCCGAGACCGCCTTCCCCCCGACCAGAATTTCCCCGATCCGACGTTGCACCTGGAGAATCTAGCAGGAACGGAGGCTGCCGCCGGTTAGAATTCGATGGTCATGACGGCAAGACCACTCAGAGTCCTCGTTGCAAAGCCCGGCCTCGACGGCCACGACCGCGGCGCCAAGGTCGTTGCGCGTGCCCTTCGCGACGCCGGTATGGAAGTCATCTACACCGGCCTTCGGCAGACGCCCGAGCAGATCGCGGCGGCGGCCGTTCAGGAAGACGTCGACGTCGTCGGCCTCTCCATTCTCTCCGGGGCCCATAACGTCCTCGTTCCCGAGGTCATCGCGGCCCTCGCGCGCAGGGGAGCCGAAGGGGTCTCGGTCGTCGTCGGCGGGATCATTCCCGACAGGGACATGCCCTCTCTGACGGCGGCCGGTGTCAGGGCCATCTTCCCTCCTGGAACCCCGACCACGACGGTCATCGAGAAGGTCCGCGGTCTGGCCAGGCCCCTGGAGGCGATCGCCTCCTCCTGAGTCTCCTCCCGGCCCGTTCGCGAGAGGCCGATCCGGGGCTTCCCGAGGCGTGCGCGGCGGAGGGACGGAGCGCGCCGCTAGAATCGCCGCCGTGAGCGACGTTCTCGCCAGCCGTATCGACCCCACCTCCGAGGAGTACCAACGGAACCGGAAGCACCACGAGGAGCTCGCGCGCGAGCTTCGAGCGCGGGTCGCGACGGCCCGCGAAGGCGGCGGTTCGAAAGGCTCCGCGCGGCAGGCCGAGCTCGGGAAGCTCTCTGTCCGCGGAAGGCTCGAACGCCTCCTCGACCACGACACGGCGTTTCTCGAGCTCTCGCCCCTGGCCGGCGACGGGATGTACGACGGGCAGGCTCCGGGCGCGGGCCTCCTGACGGGCATCGGCCGGGTTGCGGGACGGGACGTGATGATCGTGGCGAACGACCCTTCGGTGAAGGGGGGAACGTACTTCCCGATCACGGTCAGGAAGCACCTCCGTGCCCAGGAGGTGGCGCTGGAGAACCGGCTGCCGTGCATCTACCTCGTCGACTCGGGCGGGGCGTTCCTGCCGCTCCAGGCCGAGGTCTTTCCCGACCGCGACCACTTCGGCCGGATCTTCTACAACCAGGCCCGGATGTCCGCCGCGGGAATCCCACAGGTCTCGGCCGTACTCGGTTCCTGCACCGCGGGTGGGGCGTACGTTCCGGCGATGTCGGACGAAGTCGTCATCGTGAAGGGTCAGGGGACGATCTTCCTCGCGGGTCCTCCACTGGTGAAAGCCGCCACCGGAGAGACGGTCACATCCGAGGACCTCGGCGGCGCAGACGTCCACACCCGGATCTCCGGCGTCGCCGACTACCTCGCCGGGAGCGACGCCGAGGCGCTCGAGATGGTCCGCGAGATCGTCGCGCGCCTCAACACCACGAAGACGTTCTCGGGCGACCTCGCGCCCGCGGAGGATCCGCTCTACCCGGCCGAGGAGCTCTACGGTGTCCTCCCGCTTGACCTCAGGAAACAGCTGGAGATCCGCGAGGTCCTGGCGCGGCTCCTCGACGGCTCGCGGCTCCACGAGTTCAAGCCGCGCTACGGGGCGACGCTCGTCTGCGGCTTCGGGCGGATTTCGGGTCTCCCGGTCGGGGTCCTCGCCAACAACGGCATCCTCTTCTCGGAGTCGGCGCTCA
>CALBDV010000160.1 GCA_937927565.1 uncultured Holophagales bacterium | reverse complement strand
TGGGAAGAGGGCGACGAGTATCACGGCGCCGAAAAGGAAGGCGAGAGGCCAGCGCCGGCTTTCCATTGCCCTGCTCCTTTCGCGGTCCCTTAACGTCGGGCCGACTACCATCTTGAGACCGGACGCGTGTGTCGGTCGGACGCCCTCAGTCTAGGAGGCCGCGTTCACTGTGGCGCACGAAAACCTAACGGGGACCTCGCTCGGCTCCTGGGACGCCCCCAAAGGAGCCTCCGGACCGCATTGCTGTGCGACTTGCGCCAGCTACGCCCGCCTCAGCTAGTACTGCCGTTAGTGTGAGTGGGATTCCCAGAAGCTATCAGGCTGCGGGCCCCGGCCCGAGCGAATTTCCGGTGCGAATATCCCCCGGCCCTCACACGAGGCGCCGCGTTCGAAGGGGTGCATGTGATTCCGAAGGGGTGCCGGCCCGAGGCGTGCCCCCCACCCCTGGGCCGAGCCTGCGCGGGCCGCACGTCTGGCGACGAGCTCGCAGTGGATCATCGGGCACCTCCGGAGACGAGCGAGAGGAGGGCAATGAGCAAGCGGGCAAGCAGTCTCATCGGGGACCTCGTCCGCCACGACGCCGACTTGCGGGACGGCCGGAGCCGGTGACGACTGCCAGGACCTTCAAGTTCCTGAAGACGAGGTCACGACGGGACCGGACGACGTGTCCGGAGTCGACGAGTGCCTTGATGAGGTCGTGGAAGTCGTCCGCCCGGAGGCCGGAGACCCCCCACGCGGTGACCTCGGGGATGACGATGACGTTCATCGGCCACCTCCGGCGGCAGGGGCGCCATCCGTCATCCGGGCCTCCGTGGTCACGGCCCGGGTCCGCCAGCACGATTCACACTCCGAGTCGCCGTTCTGGTGTAGCCGCCACCATGAACCCCCGCAATCGTGGCACTGGCGGGTGGCCAGGCGGGCCTCTGCCCGGACCCGGCGGGCTGGATCGAACGGGATCACCCGACCGGGGGACCGGCGGGCCTGGTAGCAGGCGGGACAGAGGAGGTCGGTCTCGATGAACAGGCGCGAGCCGCAGGAAGTGCAGCCGTCCCCCTCGAGGTCCTCCGGAGAGGCGTGATTTCCGGGGATACGTACCGGGATGGCACCCGCGAAACCCTCAAAACCCGGTTTCGGGGGTTTTGCGGGTTCGGTTTCAGGTAGTGTGCCGGGGAAACGGGGGGGAGCGGCGGGGTCCCATCCCGCCCAACGAGACCGGAACGCGGGGGTGCTCATGCTGCCACCCCGTCCCGGACCGGCTTCCGGAACCCGGGGTGGAGCCGGAGGACAGTGGAAGGCCGGCCGCCCTTGTCGGTCGTCCCGAGGTCCTCCACCCGGAGCCACCCCAAGCCCTCGAGGATCTCCGCCCCTGCGAAAACGGCCCCCGAGGAGCGGAGCCCGGTCCAGTCACGCTCCGCGATCGACCGGACCGCCACACCGTCCGACACCTTCCCAGCATTGATCTTCGCGGCTAGGGCGAGGGCGGGGGAGAGACTCCCGGCCAGCTCTTCCGCGTACACCTTCCGCGCGTGCGCCTCGAGGTATTCCGTCCACATCGCGGCGAGCTGAGCCGCCTCGAGGGTGACGGGGCCGGCGGGGGCTCCGTCCGCCACGGCGACGAGATGAGAGACGAGGGCGAGCTTTCCGAAGAGGCTCCGATACTTCGCCATGTGCGCGGCGAATGCGGGAGCGTTCCGAATCTCCTCCGTGCTGAGCCGCCTTTCGAGGTCGTGTCGCCATTCGAGAAAGAGCCCCTGAGCGTCGGAGGCGAACCGCAGGAACGGGAGGGAGCCGTCCTCCGTCTCCGCACACAGGGCGGCCCCGTCGATCGCTGCGAGCCGTTCGAAGATCCGGAACGCGCGGTCCCTCGAGGCGGAGTCCGGCCAGCGGTCCACCCCGCGCCATTCCCCGAATTCGTCCGGCCAGACGAGGAGCTGAATCCGCTGCACCAAGCCGTCCGCTTCGTCGTCTCCGGCGACGGCTCCGCGCACGTACGTGCTGAGCTTCCCGGGCTGGATACCGCCGACGATCGAAAGGCAAAGGGCTTCCACGTTCAGCGTTCCGCGGATGACGCGATCGACGGTGAACGCGCCGGTTCCGTTCCACGATTCGAGGTAGAACGCACGATCCTGAGCCCGGTCGTCCCGGTCCAAGCCTTTCAGCCACCCCATCAATTCGTCACGGACGACGAGAAAGCCGCGCGGGTTCTCATTCAAAAGCATCCCGAGCTTCTCAATCGTGCCGTCCGAAGTCATGAAACGCCGCTCAGTCTTCGCGGTTGCGGCTTCCTCTTCTGCGATCCGCTGGAAGTCGCGCGTGAGGGCGGAGAGCCTCGTCCCGTCGCCCTTCGTCGCGGCCTTTTCCATCGCGGATTTCGTCGCTTTCTTCCGCGCTTCAATCCCCGCCAGCTCCGCGAGCTGTCGCGCGCGCATCTCCTCGAACTCCTGCCGGGCCTTTGCGACGAGACGACGGAGAGGCTTCAGAGCCGCCTCGAGGGCGGGAGTCTTCAGTGTCCCCGGCGGCCCCACGATCCCTCCCCAGAGGTTCGCGGGGATCGTCCAGTCGTCCTTCCGCATCGGGCGAATGGCGACGGCCCGCCCGACGACGGAGCCCAGGGCGACGAATGCGGCGACGGACGGGAACTCGAGGGGAACGGAGAGCCGGTCCGCAATGTCGGATAGCCACGGACGTAGAGCCGGCGGGAGGAGATCGGGCGGGAGCGCAGGAACCGGTGGAGTGAGCGGCGGGAGCGGTTGCCGGTCGCCCCACGGAGCTTCCTCAGCCGGCGGAGGGAGGTTGACGATGATCTTCGGGAATGGAGCCGTACTCATGCGTTCTCCCTTCGGGAGATCGACGCGAAGACGCCCGCTACCTCGACATCCGATAGGGCCGGCTTGCAGAAGGATCGGCCCCAGGCGACGAGGAGGACGGCGGCGAGCCGGGGATCGACTCCACGCGCGAGGAGATGTCCAGCGATCGACGCGGCGGTGACGTTCCGTTTCCCTTCCTTCACGTAATCGGAGACGGCTTGGAGCCATGCTTTCGGGGAGCCCCCGCCGGTGCGCGCGGAGAGCCCCAGGAGCCACACGGGGGCGAGGGAAGGGGACACGTCCCAGGGCGACGCTTCGGCTTGCCACACGCGCCCCGGGGCCGGCGGGAGGACGACGTAGCCGCCCTCGCTCTTGATGTCCACCGCCTCGAGGACGCCCATCCGCGATGGGACGCGGCCGGCGAAGAACGCATGTTCCCCGCCTCGAGGGGTGAGCGCGCGCGGAGTCTCGTCTGCGAGCCACGGGAGCCCGGCGTCCCGCAGCGTGTCCCGCCCGTCGATACCGGGCTTCACGTCGCAGTCGAGGACGACGAGTCCCGAAGCTCCGCAGTTCACGCCGAACCCGTCCGCTTCGGAGGCGCGATGGAACAGCCGGGCCAGCTCTGCGGGGGTGGCGGTTGCATCGTGCAAGCCCCGGCCCCCGTTCTCCGCAGAGATCGCGGGAGCTTTCCCACGCGTGGGGAAGAGGTGCCACCCCGTCCGTTCGGTGAGGCGGAGGGCTTCCGCGAGTAGGGGGGCGGTCACGCTGCCACCCCCTCGAGACCGGCCCGCGACCTCGCCTCGAGGACGACGGCGAGCCCGGCCGGCCAGCGGTAGAACCTCCGAAGAGACAGCGAGGGGAAGCCTGGGCGTGACGTGAGGGGGCGGGCGGGGTTACGCTTCCTCCGCGCGGTAGACTTCAGGTCGCAAGCCGGTTTCGATCGCGTCGCCCGTCCCCGAGTCATCACCTCGAGGGCGGGCATCTTCGTCTTCGTCATGGTGGCTCCTTCACGCGGCCCGGCCGCTTGCGCGCCGTACGGTTTCTTCGGCTGTGTGGGCGAAGGTCCTCTCCTCCAGAAACCGGGTGATCTCCGTCTCCGCGTACAGCACTCGGCTTGCGGAGGGCTTTGAGAATCGCGGCCCCCTTCCTGCGAGCCTCCATGCGCGAAGCGTTTGCGGCTTCATCCGGAGCCGGGCCGCCGCTTCGGTTGTCGTGAGGTAGTTCGTCATTTCTTCCCCTTTCGTTCGGCCTATTCGTCAGCGTCGAGCCGACGATGGGGAACGTACAGTCCGGGTACGGGGAAAGGCTCTGGACGCTCACGGCTTTTTCGTCCGCGGAGTTTCGGGGCTACGTCTCGCGCGTTGCCGTGCAGCATCCTTGAGACGGCGGGGATTCCAGGTCACGGCGTAAATGCCCTCGAGAGCCTCAGCGGCGATCTCATCCCACGGGATGCACCCGCGGGCCGGCTTCCGCCCACGGCCGAGGGCGATGAGCGCGGGAGCATCAACGTCCTGAAGACCGATGCGGAAGAGTCGCCCGACGGTCCGCGGATCGCGGGGAAACGTCCACTCGCCGATTCCCCCGTCGCGGAGCAGCTCCTCGAACGCGGCCCGGATCTTCGCTTCACCCCGGGCGGTACGCGGAATCTCGTGATCGACGGCGGCGAGGTAGCCGGAGAGGTCCTTTACCGTGTCGAGGCGCGCTCCCTCTATCTCCCCCTTCGCGCTCTGTATGACGCGGCGGGCTTTTTCGTCTTCGAACGTCCATGCAGCTGCGAACTTCCGGAGGATACGGAGCGGCCACGTCTCTCCCGCGCGGGCCGCGTACCAGAGCCGGGCGAGAGCACGACGGACGGTCCGCCCCTCGAGTGCGACCGGATCACCCGGGAAGCTCTCCCAATATGCGAGGGG
>CALBDV010000159.1 GCA_937927565.1 uncultured Holophagales bacterium | reverse complement strand
AGACCTTCAGGAGCGAGGCGGCACAGGCCTTGAGGGTGCCGGAGACCTCGACGAACACGTCGGCGTTCTGGGTCGCGTCTACGAGGTTCTCCGCACGCGCGAAGCCGATTCCGGTCCTCTCGCGAAGGCGGTCGACGACGCCGAAGATGAACGCCCTCGGGGCGCCGAGGCCGGTCCCGATCGCCGTGCCGCCGAGGTTCACGACGCGCAGCCGCTCCTCGCAGCGGGAAATCCGCCACCGGTCGCGGTTGAACGCCTCGGCGAAAGCGCCCATCGACCGGCCGACGGTCGTCAGGACGGCGTCCTGCATCTCGGTCCGCCCGACCTTCACGACGTGCGCGAGCTCCCTCTCCTTCGCCTGGAACGCCTCCTGCAGGCCGAGGACGGCCCTTTCCACGGCGCGCAGGAGCCGGATCGCGGCCAGCTTCAGCGCCGTCGGGTAGGTGTCGTTCGTCGACTGGTGCCGGTTCACGTCGTCGAGGGGCGAGACGAGGTCGTAGCGCCCGCGCGCCTCGCCCAGGATCTCGAGCGCTCGATTCGCGAGGACCTCGTTGACGTTCATGTTCGTCGAGGTCCCTGCGCCCCCCTGGAGCGCGTCGACGACGACCGCGCCCGTGAGGAGACCGGCCGCCATCTCGCGGCAGGCCTCCTCGAGGGCGTCGGCCTTCCGTCCCTCGAGGTAGCCGAGCGCGCGGTTCGTCGCGGCGCAGGCGAGCTTCACGTCGCCGTAGGCGCGGACCAGAGCCGCGTGCACGGGTCGTCCGGCGACCGTGAAGCTCTCTGCCGCCCGCGCCGTGTGGATCCCCCAGAGGACCCCTTCGGGGACCTCCTTCTCGCCGAGCACGTCGCGCTCGCGGCGCGTCCCGGGCGCGGGGCGGGCCGCCCCCTCAGCAGTAGACGTCGCGGCGCCCCTCCCGGACCATCCGGACCATCTTCCCGGTCTTCTCCCGGAGCGCGGGGTCCAGCTCCTCGAGGGACCGGGCGATGCACGCTTCGCCCTCCCTCTTCGTCTCCTCGGAGCCGTAGTCCTCGAGGTACTCCTGGAACGTCGCGAGAGCGTTCGGGCCGCAGTGCGCCTTGATCTCGCCCGGCTTGGCCAGGTCCATGAAGTCGGCCCCGGTCCGCCCGAGGCGGTAGCAGGCGGTGCAGAACGAGGGGATGAAACCGAGCGCTGCGACGTCGCGGACCACCTCGTCGAGCGGGCGGTGGTCTCCGAGGGAGAACTGCCCGGCGACGGACTCCGCGTCGTCGACCTCGTAGCCGCCGGGGTTCGTCCGGCTCCCGGCCGAGATCTGCGAGACACCCAGCGCGAACGTCTCGCGCCTCATCTCCGAGGTCTCCCGCGTCGACAGGATGATCCCGGTGTAGGGGACCGCGAGCCGGAGGATGGCGACGAGCTTGCGGAAGTCGACGTCCGCGACCGGGTGCGGCGGGTGGAGCGCGACCTCCGAGCCGGTCGCCGGCTCGAGGCGCGGCACCGAGATCGTGTGCGGCCCGACGCCGTGACGCCGCTCGAGGTGCTCTACGTGCTGCATCAGCGCGAGGACCTCGAACCTCCAGTCGTAGAGGCCGAAGAGGACGCCGATTCCGACGTCGTCGATCCCCGCTTCCATCGCCCGGTCCATGGCGCCGATCCGCCAGTCGAAGTCGGCCTTTCGGCCGCCGAGGTGGACGCGCCCATAGGATTCGCGGTGATAGGTCTCCTGGAAGAGCTGGTAGGTCCCGATCCCGGCGTCCTTCAGGCGCCGGAACTCGGCCACCTCGAGCGGGGCGATGTTCACGTTCACCCGGCGGATCTCGCCGTGCCCGCTCGCCGTCGCGTAGATCGTCTCGATACAGCGAAGGACGTAGTCGAACCCCTCGCTCGGGTAGGCCTCCCCCGCCACGAGGAGGAGCCGCTTGTGCCCCTCCTCGACGAGGTGCCGCACCTCGCGGGCGATCTCCTCCTGCGAGAGGGCGCGCCGCTTCACCTCCCGGTTCCTCACGCGGAACGCGCAGTAGAGGCACTCGTTTCCGCAGAGGTTCGAGACGTAGAGGGGGGCGAAGAGGACGAGCCTCTTGCCGTAGATCTCCTCCTTGACGTCCCGAGCGGCCTGGAACAGCTCCCCGAGGAGCTCCGGGTCGGAGATCTCCATCAGGGCCGCCAGGTCGGGTCCGCGGAGCCCCTTCAGCTCCCGTGACTTCGCGAGGAGCTCCCGGATCCTGACCGCGTCGTGCCGCGTCCCGGCCTGAAGGTCGCGAAACACGGCCGCTTCGTCGATCCGGGCCAGCCCGGAGGCCTCTGGCATGGGTCGCCTCCCGCGGCAGTCCGGAAGCCGGCTCACCGCAACGGGTCATCTTAGCCCCACGGGCGGACCGTCATCAACGACGGGTCGCGTCGGAACGGGCACTGCCGCGGCCGGCGGGTGCGCCTCCTCGGGCGGGCGTCGCCAGAGCGGGCTCCGGAACGCTCGGACTTCGAGCGTTCCCTGCACGGACCGCCGGACGGCCGATCGAGGGCGAATCGGAGTTGACCGCGGCGGAGATCTTGTTAGACTTATCTAACGATGATGCTCGCCACAAACGCCCCTCCGGTTCCGATGAGCGAGCCCCTCGAGGACTACCTCGAGACCATCTACCTCCTCGTCCAGGAGCACGGCTTCGCCCGGGTGAAGGACATCGCGAAGGCCCGGGACGTCAAGGCCGCGACCGTCTCCATCGCGCTCCGCAAGCTCGCCGAGGCCCAGCTCGTGAACTACGTCCGCCGCGAGTACATCGGGCTGACCGAGAAGGGCGAGCAGGCGGCCCGCCGAGTTCTGACGCGCCATCGTCTCCTGACCCGCTTCTTCGAAGAGGTGCTCGGGATGTCGGCCCACGCCGCGGGCGAGCAGGCGTGCGCGATGGAGCACGTCCTCACCGACGAGGCGATGGACCGGATGGTCCGCTTCTTCGAGTTCCTCGGAACCTGCCCCTCGGTCGTGACGGCCTTCGGCCAGTGCCCGGCGGGATCCCGCCCCGGCGACGAACACCCCTGCGGCGCCGCTTCTCCCGAGTGCGCCCGGTGCAGCCTGAACCCACAGGAGCGTTCCATGAGCATCGCCAGCATGAAGCCCGGCCAGAGCGCCGTCGTCACGCAGATCACCGCGACCGGCGCGCTGCGCCAGCGCCTCCTCGACATGGGAATCCTCCCCGAGACGTCGATCGACGTAGAGCGCTCGGGCCCCGGCGGCCACCCGCTCTGGATCCGCTGCCAGGGCGCGCGGCTCGCCCTCCGGCGCGCCGAGGCGTCGAACATCCTCGTCCGTCGGCCCTCCTGACGGGACCTCCCCCCTTTTTTTCGGCGGAGTATTAGATGTCTCTAACGGCAATAGCGCTTACAACAAATGCAGGACCCACGCCGAGAACGCGGCGCCTCCGGGTCGCCCTCGCCGGGAACCCCAACTGCGGGAAGACCTCCCTCTTCAATGCCCTCACGGGCGCGCGGCAGCACGTCGCGAACTACCCGGGCGTGACCGTCGAGAGGCGGACCGGGACGTTCGAGATCGAGGGAGAGCCGGCGGACGTCGTCGACCTCCCGGGGACGTACAGCCTGAGCGCGTTCTCCCCCGAGGAGCGGGTCGCCGAGGAGGAGCTCGCGAGCGGCCCCGACGTCGTCGTCGTCGTCGCCGACTCGATGCAGCTCCAGCGCAACCTCGTCCTCCTCGCGCAGGTCCTCCTCGCCGGCGCGAACCCGGTCCTCTGCCTGAACATGGCCGACGAGGCGCGCGCGGCGGGCCAGAAGCTCGACGTTCCGATGATGGAGAAGCTCCTCGGCATCCCTGTCGTCGAGACCGTGGCGAGCCGCGGTCAGGGTCTCCCGGAGCTCCTCGGCGCCGTCCGCCGCGCGGCCGCGGCCCCGCTCGCCCGGCACCGCGTCGTTCTCGGTGAGGAGCTGGAGGGCGCGGTCGCGGCGATCGCGGCCCGCCTCCCGCCGGGACCCCGGTCCGGTCTCAGCCGCGAGTGGACCGCCCTGCGGCTCCTCCTCGACGACGCCACCGTCGCCAGCCGGCTCGCGGCCGCGCCCTCAGGCGAGAGAGCCGTCGCCGAGGCCCGCCGCCAGCGGACCCGCCTCGAGTCCGAGACCGGCAGGGCCGTTTCGGTCTTCGTCGCGGAACGGACGTTCGGCTTCGTCGACGGCCTGCTGAGGGAGACCCGGACGCCGCCGCCGCGGATCGACACCCGCGTCCTCTCGGACCGGCTCGACGACATCGTCGCCCACCGGTATCTCGGCCTGCCGATCTTCGGTGCCGTCCTCTACGGGATCTTCTGGCTCACCTTCACCGTCGGCGAGGCCCCGATGGGTTGGATCGAGGCGGGCGTCGGCTGGCTTGGTGCGCTCGTGACGGGCTTCTGGCCCGAGGGCTCGGAGTCGCTTCTCAGGTCGCTGCTGGTCGACGGGATCATCGCCGGGGTCGGAGGCGTTCTCGTCTTCCTCCCGAACATCCTGCTCCTCTTCCTGGGCCTCGCTCTCCTCGAGGACTCCGGGTACATGGCCCGCGCCGCCTTCCTGACCGACCGGGCGATGCACCGCTTCGGCCTGCACGGCAAGAGCTTCCTGCCGATGATGACGGGCTTCGGTTGCTCGGTCCCCGGGATCCTCGCGACGCGGACCCTCGAGAACGAGCGCGACCGGCTGACGACGATGCTCGTCCTGCCGCTCATGTCGTGCGGGGCGCGCCTGCCGATCTGGATGCTCCT
>CALBDV010000158.1 GCA_937927565.1 uncultured Holophagales bacterium | reverse complement strand
CGCTCGTAGACGATCTCCTTCGGCATCGTCCCCTTGAACTGGTCGAAGAAGGTGTCCTGGTCGGAGAGTTCCCGCTTCCATTCCTCGTAGTCGATCGTCTGCGCGTCCTCGACGTCCTCCATCGGGACGGCGAGGTCCTTGAGCGGGAGGTCGGCCCACTTCGGCACCCAGCCGATCGCGCTCTCGGAGGCCCCGGCGCGGCCGCGGGCACGGTCGATGATCCACTTCAGGATCCGCATGTTCTCGCCGAATCCGGGCCAGAGGAACGAGCCGTCGGGCCCCCTGCGGAACCAGTTCACCATGAAGATCTTCGGGAGCGTCGCGACCTGGCCCTCCATGTTCAGCCAGTGCTCGAAGTAGTTCCCCATGTCGTAGCCGCAGAAGGGGAGCATCGCCATCGGGTCGCGGCGGACGACGCCCTCCTTGCCCACGGCCGCGGCCGTCGTCTCCGAGCCCATCGTCGCGCCGAGGTAGACGCCGTGAGTCCAGTTGAACCCCTGGAGGACGAGCGGAACCGTCGTCGAGCGCCGGCCGCCGAAGATGATCGCGGAGATCGGCACGCCGTTGCGGTCGTTCACGCGCGGCGAGAGGGCCGGGTTGTTCGCGGCGGGCGCCGTGAAGCGGCTGTTGGGGTGCGCCGCTTTCTCCGTCGAGCCACGCTTCCACGGGCGTCCGCGCCAGTCGATCAGCTCCTCCGGCGCGACGCCGTCCTTCCCCTCCCACCAGACGTCGCCGTCGAGCGTCATCGCGACGTTCGTGTAGAGCGTGTCGCGCTTGATCGACTCCATCGCGTTCGGGTTCGTGGCGTAGTTCGTGCCGGGCGCCACGCCGAAGTAGCCGGCTTCGGGGTTGATGGCCCAGAGCCGCCCATCGGCGCCGGGGCGCATCCAGCAGATGTCGTCTCCGACGGTCCAGACCTTCCAGCCGTCGAAGCCTCGCGGGGGAATGAGCATCGAGAAGTTCGTCTTGCCGCAGGCCGAGGGGAACGCCGCGGCGACGTAGGTCGTCTCGCCACCCGGCTCCTCGACGCCCATGATGAGCATGTGCTCGGCCATCCAGCCTTCCTGGCGGCCGAGGTAGGAGCCGATGCGCAGCGCGAGGCACTTCTTGCCCAGGAGGACGTTGCCGCCGTAGCCGGAGCCGATCGACCAGATCGTGTTGTCCTCGGGGAAGTGGCAGATGAAGCGGCGCTCGGGGTTCAGGTCGAGCATCGAGTGGAGGCCGCGGTTGAAGTCGTTCGAGTCGCCCAGCATCCGGAGGGCGCGCATTCCCATGCGGGTCATGATCCGCATGTTCAGGACGACGTAGACGCTGTCGGTGATCTCGATGCCGACCTTGGCCTGCGGCGAGCCGATCGGTCCCATGACGTAGGGGATGACGTACATCGTCCGCCCCTTCATGGAGCCGTCGTAGAGCTGGCCGAGCTTGCGGTAGGCCTCGTCGGGCGCCATCCAGTTGTTGTTCGGCCCCGCCTCTTCCTTGGCCTTCGTGCAGATGAAGGTCAGGTGCTCCACGCGGGCCACGTCCGCCGGGTCGGAGCGGTGGAGGTAGCAGCCGGGGAGCTTCTCCTGGTTGAGCGGGATCAGAACGCCCGTCGAGACGGCGAGGGACGTCAGACGCTCCTTCTCCTCGTCGGAACCATCGCACCAGACGACGTGGTCGGGCTTGCAGAGCCGTGCGCATTCCTCGACCCACGCGAGGAGGTGCGGGTTTGCGGAAAGGGCTTTGCCGACGACAGGCTCGGTGGCGGTGCTCATGGCGCGCTCCTCCTCATGGGACGACGAACGAATCCGGTCGACCGAAGACCCCTATCATAATCGTCGGATGACCGAACCGGGACCGCCTCTTTCTCTCCGGCTCCTCGGCCTCTACCCGAAGAAGGCCGGCTCCGCCGCCGTTGGCGTCGCGGCCCGGACCCGCATTCCACGAGGACTGCGGGAGCTCCTTCTCGGACGGTTTGCGGCCTCGTTCGGGATCGACCTCTCCGAGGCGGAGAAGCCGCTTGGCGAGTACGTCTCCTTTCTGGATCTCTTCACCCGGAGGCTGAAGCCGGGGCTCCGCCCGCAGGACCCGGCCGTTCCCGGCGGGCTCAACTCGCCGGTCGACGGGGTGCTCATCGCGTCCGGCCGAGTCCTGGACGGAACGCTCATCCAGGCCAAGGGCCTCCCATACCGTCTCGACGAGCTCCTCGCGGCCGATCCGCTCACATCGCGATTCGAAGGGGGCGCGTACGCCACTCTCTATCTCTCCCCGAGGGACTACCACCGGATGCACGTCCCCAGCACGGGACGGGTCCTCGCGGTGGGGCGGGTCGAGGGGGAGCTCTGGCCGGTGAATCAGGCCTCGACCGCCTTCACGCCGGGTCTCTACGTGCGGAACCGGAGGGCGTACTGGATCGCCGAAGGGTCCGGCGAGGACGAGGGGCTCTGGGTGGCGGTCGTGATGGTGGCCGCAACGCACGTCGGGGGCGTCGTGGTCGATCCTCGCTGGCTCGGAGGGCGGCATCTCGCCGCGAGGGACAGACTCGAGGTCCCGGGCTCCCCGTGTGCGCCGGGAGACGGCCTCGGCACCTTCGAGCTCGGCTCGACGGTCGTCCTTCTCGTCGGCGGGGCCCGGGTGAGCGGGTTTGCCTGGAGCCGGCCGCATGGCCCGATCCGCGTGGGGCAGCGGCTGGGGGCAGTCGGCGGGGCCTGAGGCCGGCCGCGCCGGACGACACCGGCGGGAGCGTCCGGCCGTCCCGCTACCCGGTGCTATCCTCTCTGGCTCGATCTTTTCCACGGACCTCGGGTCCCCCGACCTCCGGGGGGCGAAAGAGGGAAGCGGGTGTGATTCCCGCGCGGCCCCCGCCACTGTGACCGGGGACGCGAAGGACGTAATCCCACTGGGGGCGAGCGATCCGCGAGAGCGGGTTACGCCCCCGGGAAGGGGTCCTTGCGCGGACGATCCGGGAGCCAGGAGACCTGCCCAGGATCCATCGCAACCCGCCGCGCCGTCTCCGGGGCTCGAGAGGACGCGGGAGACGCCTCCGCGCGCGCCTCCCGCCTCCCTTCGATGGGACGGCGAAGCGCAGCAGACCGGAGGTCTCTTGAACCGTCTCGTCCGTTCCCTTCTCTGGCCGATCGTCCTTTCCCTGCCCGCCGCGGCCCAGCTGCCGCAACCGGGCTCATCCCCCGTGGCGACCGAGGTCGTCGTCACCGCCGCCGCCGTTCCCGAGGACGCCGCGGCCCTCGGTGTCGCGGCGACCGTCGTCGATCGCGCCCTCATCGAGCGTTCCCGCGCCGCGACGGTGGCCGACCTCCTGCGCTCCGTCCCGGGCGTCGACGTGGCGCGGAGCGGCGGGCCCGGCGGCGTGACGTCGCTCTTCCTGCGAGGGACGAACTCCAACTCGGCCCTCGTCCTCGTCGACGGCGTCAAGCTGAACAGCCCCTACTTCGGAGGCGTCGACCTCTCCTC
>CALBDV010000157.1 GCA_937927565.1 uncultured Holophagales bacterium | reverse complement strand
CCGTGTCCGGTGGAACGGCGCTT
Organism: uncultured Holophagales bacterium; assembly: GCA_937927565.1. Classification (GTDB taxonomy): domain Bacteria; phylum Acidobacteriota; class Thermoanaerobaculia; order UBA5066; family UBA5066; genus UBA5066. Next base: position 3,651 of record CALBDV010000157.1, on the reverse strand, counting down.
CTGCTGGAGACGGCGGGCAGCCCGAGCGTGGCCGAGAACGACACCTTCCAAGGCGTCTACCGGTTCGACAACCTGGTCCAGAACAGCGGGCGGCTCGTCAGCGCGGACCCGATCCGGGTGCCGAGCGTCACGCTGTCCGGAGGCGCGGTGGCTTCGACGGTCACGGCGTCGACGGTAACGGTGACGGGGAACGCGACGGTGCAGGAGATCGACGCCACGAACCTGACGGTGAAGGCGGGAGTGTCGCTGAGCCACGCGGCGGGATCGAGCCTGACGCTGGACGTCACGGACACGTTGACGGTGGAGGCTGGTGCGACGATCGACGTAAGCGGGAAGGGATATCAGGGGACGAGCGGCGGGTCGACGTATCCGGGTGCGACGCCGTCGAACTATGGCAGCCACCTTGGGCGCTCGAGCAGCGGAGGGACGAACTCGACGTACGGAAGCGTCTACCGGCCGCAGGAGGCTGGGGCGGGAGGGGGCGGCGGCTCGGGCGGCGGGGTGGTGCGAATCACGGCTGGGACGGTGAACCTCGCCGGGACGACGAGCGCGATTCGGGCGAACGGGACCTGCAACACTCCGGGAGCTGGCGGGTCGATCTGGCTGAACGCGACGAATCTCATTGGGGACGGGTCGATCGAGGCCAAGAGCTTCGACTGCTACGGCCAGGGAGGAGGGGGCGCGATCGCGGTCGAGTACGAGAGCGCGACGGGGACGATGCTGGGGAGGCTGACGGCGGAAGGAGGCCACTACGGGCCCGGCTACGGCGGCGCGGGGACGGTGTACGTGAGGTCGAAGTCGGCGTCGACGTACGGGGTCCTGACGGTCGACAACAAGGGCTTCACGGGGACGACAGAGCTACCGGCGCTGGGCAGCGGGACGGCAGGGACCGGGAGCGCTGGGCAGACGATCGTGACGAGCCGTGAGATCGCCCCCTACTTTGCGGGACACTGGGTGGAGCTGACAAGCGGCGGGGTCCTGAAGGGGACCTATCGGATTGAAGCGGTCAATGCCGTGTCCGGTGGAACGGCGCTTCTGCTGGAGACGGCGGGCAGCCCGAGCGTGGCTGAGAACGACACCTTCCAGGGCGTCTACCGGTTCGACTCGAGCCCGACGGTCCTGGGTGTGGCGACGTTCGTCTGCGCGGACCCGATCCGGGTTGTTGCAGGCCGTCCGGAGCTCTCATCGGGCGTCTCGGTACAGGGGCCCGGGACGGAATCCAACGACGGCGGCTCGGGCTCCCTACCGCCCAGCGACCGGGACGGCGAATATCAAGACGATGCGATCTCCGTACGTTTCCTGACGCCGTATCTTTCGAACTCGGCAGTGGCGCCAGACTCCACCCTCATACCGTTCGCTGAGGCGAGCGCGCCCACGGGCGTCGCGAGGGTCGAGTACTTCCTCGACGACGCAACGACACCGTGCCTGGTCAGTATCCCGTCGAAGGGTGAGTTTGCGGGTGGCTGCCGCATCCCCGACGAGAGGGACGGGGCCATTCACGATCTCGTCGCCCGTGCCATCGACACCCGGGGGGCCCACCGCGATGCGACGACGCAGGTCGTCGTCACCCGCGGCCGTCGTATCACGGAGCCGACGGTCCTGAGGACCGGTGAGGCGTTACTGACCGAGCCGCTGTACGTCGAGAGCGAGCTGACCCTGGACGGTCCAATGGCGCTCGCCGACCTCTACGTGCGGTACGGCGGCTCGATTCGGTCTGCCACAGGGGCGGTCGAGATCGAGGCCTCCGGCGACGTCGTCACGGACGTCGGCTCGACGATCGAAGCCGACGGGCCGTCGGGCGGATTCATCTCTATCCGGGCGAAGCGGGCTGTCGTCGAGGGAGTGCTCTCGGCCGACGGCTTGGAGGGTGATGGCGGCTCGATCGACCTGGCCTCGGCGGAAGCCGTTCTCGGCAAGGGTGGCCAGGTCGGCGAGCTCTGGTACGGTCTCCTTTCGGCGTTCGGCACCGGGTCTGGCGGCCACGTGGCCTTCTGGGCGCCCGCCGTCGAGCCTCCGGATGTCGACGTCTCCTCGGGGTCCGGGGCTTCGGGGACGATCCTCATCCGCGATGCGACCCGTCCCAACGGCGTTCTCGTCGCGCCGGGATCGCCCCGCCCACTGGCCCCTGACTCCTCAATTCACGTGCCGTCGATCGGCTGCGGGCGCGTTGCCTTCCTCGCCGACGCCCTCCTCGCACTCAACGCTGGCCAACGGTTCTCCCTCTTCTCGCGAGCCGTCGATATCGAACTAATCGACGGACGGACGCTCCGGCTCCCGGTGATGGCAATCGCCCAGGACGGGGCCCAGCTGGTCGTTCCTCCCGGGATTCCTGTCGCGGCGCTCGGGGGAGCACCCTACTGCGGCGCGCTCGTCCTCGACGAGCTCCGCGTCCTCGCCGGCGCGCGCCTCATCCTTGACGATCGCGTCGTCGTTCCAGAAGACCGAATCCTCGTTCAGAAAGATGCCGAGCTGGTGACGCCTTGAAGAGAGTAGTCGTATTCGGTCTCGCCGGCCTGGCGGGACTTCTGACCTTTGCCTCTGCCACGTTCTCCGACACGGACCCGTTTGCGCTCCCGCCGACGTTCACGTCGCAGGCCGTCTTCTCGTGCGGCAACCTGACGATGAACAGCGGCGCGCTCACCGACTCGGAAGGTCTCATCGTCCCGTCGCAGAGCACGGGCCTCGGGCACGTCATCTCGAACGGGAACGTCACCCTCACGAGCAACGCGCGCGTGAACGGGAACGCGACGGCAGGACCGGCTCCGAAGTCCGTGAGCGCCTCGGGCACAGTCACCGGTGTCCGTGGCAACCTGGCTTCACCGCTCGCCTGTGGGCCTATCGACCTGGCGGCGCTCGGCAGCACGCTCCAGACCACCAACAACAACAGCACCATCGGAAAGACCAGCGGAAACAAGGACCCGCTCTCCGGCGCCAACCGGACGGTCTTCAGCATGAACAGCAACGACTCCATCACCCTGGCGGCGGGGACCTACTACTTCACAAAGCTGACGCTCGGCTCGGGTTCCTCCATCGCGACGAGCGGAACGGTCCGGATCCTCTGTACCGGGAACATCAGCCTCAACAGCAACTCCAGCGTCAACGTCAACGGCAGCCCGTTCAACCTCCGGCTCTTCAGCTCGGGCGGCAGCTTCACGCTCGACTCCAGCTCGACCCTGAAGGGCTTTGTTTACCACTCGTCTCCGACCGCAAACGTCAACCTCAACAGCAACGCGACGCTGAAGGGCGGGCTCTACGGCGGGAAAGTCACGCTTTCGAGCGGTGCCAAGGTGTACCGCGTCGTCGACGATCGCACACCGACACCGACACCGACCGCGACGGCGACCCCCTCCCCCACCCCAACGCCCGTAGCGACCAATCCGCCGGCGACTCCCACCCTGACGCCGACACCCAGCGCAACGCCGTCGGTCAGCCCGACGCCCAGCCCCACCCCTGGTCCGACGGACCCGTTCCTCCTTCTGCCGGCGTTCACCGACCAGGTCCTCTTCTCCTGCACGGACGTCTCGGTGAACGGCAACTCCACGATCGACTCCCAGGGAATCAACCCTGGCTCGCCGGGCACCCAGGGCCATGTGGTCGCGAACGGGGACATCAACCTCAACGGCTCGATCCAGCTGAAGGGCAACGCCACGG
>CALBDV010000156.1 GCA_937927565.1 uncultured Holophagales bacterium | reverse complement strand
CCCGCTCGGCACATTGCGGTCGAGGCCACCCGCCTTCTCCGGGAGCGGCGGGGCATCGGCAGGTACGTCCGCAACGTCCTCCGGTGGATTCCCGCACACCGGCCGGACGCACGATTCACCCTCTTCGTCCGGAGCCCGCGCGAGGTCGGGGCGATGCGGGAGCTTCTCGCGGGCGTCGACCCGACGCTTCCCGACCGTACGGCGATCGAGCCCGTGGCCCTGCTGCCGCAGACGTCGGCGGACGTCGTCTGGTACGCGTGGAACAGGGTCGAGCCGGTCGCGCGCGGGACGGCGATCGTGGCGACCATCAACGACGTCGCCTCGATGCTCCAGCTCGACCACCGGTGGTGGAAGGTCGTGAAGCGGGCCAAGCACCGGTTTCGATACGCGCACGCCGCCCGCCGGGCCGACCTCGTGATCACGATCTCGGAGTTCACGGCGCGGGAGATCCACCGTCTCCTCCACGTCGACCCCGCGAAGATCCGCGTGACGCTCCTCGGAGCGGACGACCTCCCGGCGCCATCCGGGGCGGGCTCAGCGGTCCTGGAGAAGCTCGGTATCGACGGGCCGTTCTTCCTGGCCGTCGGCGCGCGCGACCCGCGAAAGAACCTCGCAACGCTCCACCGCGCGATGGCGATCCTGAACTCCCGGCGGAAAGAGATACCGCTCGTGGAGTGCGGACCGAAGGACCCCCGAGCGCGTCTCCCTTTCGTCCGGTACGCCGGGTACGTCGACGACGCGGAGCTCGCGACTCTCTATCAGCGGGCGACGGCCCTCGTCTTCCCTTCGCGCTACGAGGGCTTCGGTCTCCCGGCCGCCGAGGCGATGTGGGCCGGAGGACGGGTCGTCTGCGCGGACACGAGCTCGCTCCCCGAGGTCGTCGGCGAGGCCGGCCTGCTCTTTCCCTGGCACGACGCGGAGGAGCTCGCGGAACGGCTTGCGCGTCTCCTGGACGACGAAGAGCTCCGCGAGAGGCTGACGCGGGAGGGGCGGGTGCGCGCCGGGCGGTTTCTGTGGGCGGAAACGGCCAGGAGGACCCTGGAGGTCTTCGACGAGGCTGTCGTGATCCGGAGCCGGGGGGCGATGGAACGCGGGCTCAGTTGACCGGCGTCCCGGCGGAAAGGGACTCGAGGCCCTGCGAGGCGCGTTCCGCTTCGGGAGAGTCGGGGAAGCGCTCGATCACCTCTGCGAAGACCGAGGCGGCTTCCTCCGTCACGCCGATCGCAGCGGCCGTCATCGCCTTCTGGAGCGTCCTCTCGGGGGAAAGCGGCCGGAGGGCGGCGAGGAACGTCGCCACGCGATAGCTCCCGGCCGGGTCGCGCTCCTCGCGGGTCGAGACGGCGAGGTTGTTGAGGACCCTCTCGAGGATCTGGTCCGTCGTGCTCACCCCGAGGAACTCGTCGCTCCACCGGGCCTTCGGTCCGGCGATCCGGTCGTGGAGGGCCCGGCACCCTTCGCGGGAGAGCTCCTGGCCGCCTGCGAAAGGGTCGACGTGGACGCCGACCGCGCCGCCCACGCGGACGAGGAAGTGACCGGGCATGCCGATGCCGTCGACGGGGACCCCGGCGCGCCGGCCAACCTCGATCCAGATACAGGACAGGAGGATCGGCATCCCCTTCCTCCGCGCGAGGACCTGGTGAAGGCAGCAGTTCCGCGTGGCCGAGTAGTCGTCGTGGTCACCCCGGAGGGAGAGGTCGTCGACGAGCAGACCGCGCAGGAGACGCGAGAGAGCGAAGGGACCGCGCGAGGGAAGGAGCGGGAGGCGGCGGGCGGTGATGGCTGCCCACGCCGTCACCTGCGCCTCGTCCTCCAGCCGGTCGGCCGCAGAGGCCCCCTCGATCGCCGAGAGCGCAGCGAGGAGATCGGCCCGAGAGACGGCCTCGAGAAAGAGGTGAACGTCCTCCTCGTCCTCCGGAGTCCAGAGGTCGCGAAGAACGGGTTGGGGCGGACCTCCGAGCACGGCCCGATCGTAGCCCTTCCCGCGTCCGAAGGGGTCAGGAGACGGGGACCCGCCGGGTCCGGGCGGCGATCGCGGCGCGGATCTGCGGCAGGGCCTTCCGCGCCGCGTCCTCGCCTGCAGTGATGAGGCGCTTCTTCTGCGTGAAGTCGTCGTATGCGACGTCGCCGACGTCGGGCGTAATCACGACGTCGGCCTCGCGGGCGCGAAGCCGTCCGATCTCCGCAGACATGATCGTCACCGCCTGGTAGGCGACGGCGACCGGATTCGTCGGGACGGTGGAACGGGTCAGCGGAGGGATGGAGACGGCGATCACGACCTCGGCCCCCATCGAGCGGGCCACGTCGGCCGGTACGGGGTTGACGACGCCGCCGTCGACGTAGGTCCGTCCTCCGATCTCGACGGGGACGAACACTCCCGGGATGGCGCACGAGGCGTGCACGGCAGGTGCGATGGATCCGCGCTGGAAGGAAACGGCGCGTCCCGTGGCGACGTCGACGGCGACCGCCGCGAAGGGGATCTTCATCTGCTCGATCGCGCGGCTCTTCAGGTTCGCCCCCAGGAACTGCCGGAGGCGTTCCCCCCTGACGAAGCCCCCGGAGAAGACGGCGAAGGCCCGGTAGTCGAAGAGGTCTTCCTCGGTGACGCTGATGGCGTGGAACTCGGCGTCGAGGACGCGTCCCGTGTCGGCGTAGAGGGCTCCGACGAGGCTTCCGACGGAGGTGCCGGCGACGAAAGAGATCGGAATCCTCTCCTGCTCGAGGACGCGCAGGACTCCGATCTCCGCGAAGCCGCGGGCACCCCCGCCTCCGAGCGCGAGGCCGATCTTCGGCGACACGTCACGCATGGGCACCGGCGTCGGGACGGGTGTCGGTGCCGGTGTCGGGATCGGAGCGGGGGCGGGCGGTGGCACGGGGGCGCAGGTGGAGAGGAAGAGCGCGGCGGCCAGGGCGATCGGAGCGTTCCCGGCAACGAGCTTCACGCCGTCGCTTCTCCCGGGCCGGGCCGGTCCCCGGCGCTCTTCACGACCGCGACGATCGCGAGGGCGGCGCAGAGGACGAAACAGCCGAGGAAGATCGCGAAGACACCCCACTGGCCGGTCGTCGCGGGAGCGGCGTCGGCGCCGGCCGCGGCGATGTAGAGGTCCCGCAGCTGGTGACGCGTGACGAGCATCAGGACCATGGCGAGGCCGAACAGCTCGAGCGCGCGTCTCACCGAGGTCCGGTCGGCGATCGGGTCCCTCACCCGGGCGAGGAAGACGAGGAGGCCGAAGCCGGCGGCGATGCCGAGCGTCAGCGGGACCATCGTCGCGGCGCCGCCGCGCATCAGGCCGAGGAGGACGTCGCGCGGGACCGAGATCGTCAGCCAGAGGCCGTCGACGAGCTGGAGCAGCGTGGCCAGGAGGGCGATCTTCACGCCGAACGCGGCCCGGGCCGACGCCTCGGTGCGAGCGCCCTCATCGGGGACGCGGCGCACCGCAACCCACGCGAGGAGGATCCCTGCGAGCGTGATCCCGGCCAGGACGAAGTGGAGAAAGCGGGGGAGGAAGGAGCGGTCGGAGAGGGCCGTCCAGGGCGATGCGAGGACCCCTTCCCAGCGGCCGGGTTGGACCGAGAGAAGGTGCACGACGACCTGGATCGCCGCGACGCCGAGGAAGAGGAGCGCCGAGAGGCCGAGCTGAACCGCGGCTCCCTTTCCGGCCCGGAGGCGGTACTTGGCCCCGTAGGTCAGGTAGTAGGCCGCCATCAGGAAGAGGAGGAGGCCGAGCCACGCGGGCGCGAGGATGACCGTCGCGGAGTAGAAGAGCCGGCCGTGGAGCACCTGCAGGAAGAGAAGCGGCGCGATGCCGAACGTGATCGTGAGCGAGATCGCCCAGGTGTTCACCTCGGCGAAGAAGCCCGCGACGCCGC
>CALBDV010000155.1 GCA_937927565.1 uncultured Holophagales bacterium | reverse complement strand
GAAGTACCGTGGCTCGCCCTTGCGGTCTCGCACGAGCGATACCGTGAGGTTGACCCAGAGCCAGGCGCCGTCGCCCCGGAGGTACCGTTTCTCCATCGAGTAGGTCGCGATCTCTCCGGCGAGGACCCGCCGGACCTGCCCCAGGTCCAGGTCGAGGTCGTCCGGGTGCGTGATCTCCTGGAACGTCTTGAGGAGCAGCTCCTCGCGCGGGAAACCGACGATGGCGCAGAGCTTGTCGTTGACGCGCAGGAACCGGCCGTCGACGCCGACGTGGGCGATCCCGACGGCCGCCTGCTCGAACGTGGACCGGGCGTGCTCCTCGCTTTCCCGCAGGGCCTCGTCGGCGCGTCGCCGCGCGAGGGCGCTGGCGAAGACCTGCGCGACGAGCTCGAGCCTCTTCACGAGGGCCTCCGGCCAGTCGCGTTCCTCGCGGAGCGTGTTCAGCGCCAGCGCGCCCAGGGGCCGCTCCCCTCCGACCGCGAGCGGGATCGTGACGTTCGACCGGATCCCGGCGGCGAGGCCGGTTTCCCTGTCCTGCGCGGCCTCGGGAGGGAGCGCTGCGACGGACGGGACGATCGTGGTCCTTCCGGCCAGGACCTGCGCCGTGACCCAGGGGTAGCGGCTTCGGCTCTCCGCCGCGCCGAGCTCCCGCCCCAGGCCCGGCGGGTGGACGTGGGTCACGACGAAGGACTCCGTCCCGCCGGCCGACCACTGCCACAGGACGGCGAGGTCGATCCCGACGAGCTCGCAGACGCTCCGGAGCGCGCCCTCGATCTCGCGGTCGACGTCGCGGGTCGGCAGGTTGACGAACCGGGAGGAGAGGTCGGACAGGAGCGTCTCGAATTCGAGACGGCCTCCCGACGCGTCGAGGTCGGTCCACGTCCGATCAGGCGTTGCCACCGCCGGAAAGGATAGCGCCCGACCCGGCCCGCCCGTGGCGTCAGGCCCCGGGGACCCAGGCGTGGATCGCCGTCCCCTCCCCCGGCCGGCTCTCGACGCGGAGCGTCCCCCCCACGAGCTGGACGCGCTCGCCCATGCTGGCGAGGCCGAGGCTCCTCCGGCGTGGCGCGACGGGGTCGAAGCCGACGCCGTCGTCTGCGACGGTGAGGAGGAGCCCCCCCTCCCGGGCCCGAAGCGACACGGTGATCGTGCGGGCTCGGGCGTGGCGGACGGCGTTGCGAAGCGCCTCCTGCGCGACCCGGAAAAGGCAGAGCGCCGCGTCCGCCCCGGGCGCGGGCGAGGGCTCGAGGTGCGACAGCACCTCGGCGGCGCCGAGCCGCTCCGCCCGCCCGCACTCCGTCCGGAGCGCCTCGGCGAGGCCGAGCTCCGAGAGGGCCGGCGGACGCAGCTGGGAGGCGAAGGCGTGGATGTCGTCGGAGAGGCGGACGAGGTCCTCCCGAATCGTCCCGAGGGCCTGCTCCTCGCTCCCCCCTGCCGGCTCGTCCCCGTCGCGGCCGAGGGCGATGGCGAGGACGGCGAGCCGCTGCGAGAGGTCGTCGTGGAGCTGGCGCGCGACGAGCCCGCGCTCCTCCTCGTGCGCCTGGATGAGGCGCCGGCTCAGGTCGCGGTAGGACTCCTCGGTCCGCTTCCGGTCCGTGACGTCCAGGGTCACGCCGAGGACCTCCCCGGCCTCTTCCGAGCGGCCCCCTCGCAGGCGACCCGTCGAGCTGAGCCAGCGCACGCGGCCGTCCTCACCGCGGACGCGGTACTCGACGGAGACTTCCGCCGCGGTCTCCCGGGCCCGTTGCACCGCGTCGCGAATCCGCCCCCGGTCTCCCGGGAAGACGTGCGCCAGGACCTCGTCGAGCGTCGAGAGCCCGCCCTGCGGGAGGTCGAGGTGGCGGCGAGCCGGGTCGGTCAGCCAGACGGCCGAGGTCGCGAGGTCGATCTTCCAGAGCCCGGCGCCCGCCGACTCCGCGGCCAGCTGCAGGCGCGCCTCGTTCTCGCGCAGCGCCTCGTCCTCCGCCTTCCGGCCGAGGGCCGCGGCGAAGACCCGGCCGACGAGCAGGAGGCGGCGGACGACGTCGTCCGGCCACGCGCGTTCGGCCGCCGTCGTGGCGAAGTTCAGGGCTCCGAGCACCGGTCCCCCTCCCGTCGACAGGGGCACCGTTCCGAACGACTTCAGCCCGAGGGCGAGGTTCAGCTCGCGGTCGCGGGCCGCTTCCGGAGGGAAGTCGTCCGCCGAGGTGAAGAAGAACGACCGCCGGGCGAGCACCTCGTTCAGGCACCAGGGGAACAGCTCCCCGGCGTCGGCCCGCTCGGGAACCGGCGGCCCTCCCGCCGGCCGGTAGAGGTGGGTCAGCGTCATCGTGCGCCGGCTGCCGGGGGCCAGCTGCCAGAGCGACGAGAGGTCGAGGCGGAAGAGCTCGCAGACCCGCCTCTGGGCGGCGGTGATCTCGGCGTCCACGTCCGCCGCCGGGACCTCGGTGAATCGCGTCAGCAGGTCGCCGGCCAGGCTCTCGAACGCCTGGCAGGCTTCGACGTCTTCGTCCCTGAGGGGTTCGTTCACCGGCGCGTTCATTCGAGGACGTTCCCCGACGGAATGCGGGCGACGACGGTCGTTCCCTCCCCGGGCTCGCTCGCGACCCGGAACGACCCGCCCGCGAGCTGGACCCTCTCGCGCATGCTCGCCAGGCCCAGGCTCCGTCCGCGCGGCGCTTCCGGGTCGAAGCCGGCCCCGTCGTCGGAGACGACGAGGAGGAGGTCCCCATCCTCGAGTCGGAGCGAGACGGCCACCGACCGGGCCGCCGCGTGCCGCTCCACGTTGCGGAGCGCCTCCTGCGCGACGCGGAAGATGCAGAGCCCCGCATCGGTGCCCACGGCGTCCGCCGGGGCGTCGAGCCAGGGGCGGACCTCGGTCCCGGAGCGCCGCTCGAATCGCTCGCACTCGGCCCGGAGCGCTTCCTCGAGGCCGAGCTCGTCGAGGACCGTGGGGTGGAGCTGGTAGGAGAGCTGGTGGACGTCCTCGCCGAGCTTCTCGAGCCCCTCGCGGACCGCGAGGAGCGTCGCTTCCCGCGGCCTGCCGGCCGCCACGAGCTGGGCCCGCCCCACGTCGATCGCGAGGACCGCGAGCCGCTGCGAGATGTCGTCGTGGAGCTCGCGCGCCAGGAGCGCCCTCTCCTCCTCCTGGACCCGCAGCAGCCGTCGGCTCAGGTTCCTGATCGCGGTCTCGGCCAGTTTTCTCTCCGTGACGTCCAGCGTCACGCCCATCAGGCTCTCGGGCTCTCCGGAAGCTCCCCTGTGGACCCGGGCGCGGGAGGAGAGCCACCGCTCCCCTCCGTCCGGGCCGGCGAGCCTGTAGTCCACCGTCACGAGGGCGCCGCTTTCCCGCGCCGCCTCCACGGCCGCGATGATCCCCTCCCGGTCCCGGGGGTCCACCCTTTCGAGGACCCCTTCGAGCGTGATCTGCGCTCCCTCGGGAAGTCCGATCTGACGTCCCGCCTCCCGCGTGAACCAGAACGCCGAGGTCGCGAGGTCCATCCTCCAGAGGCCGATCCCGGCCGACTCGGCGGCGAGCTGGAGCCTCTCCTCGCTCTCGCGCAGCGCCTCCTCCGCCGCTTTCCGGCCGAGGGCCCCGGCGAAGATCCGGGCGACGAGCTGCAGGCGGCGGACGACCTCGGGGGGCCACGTCCGTTCCCGGCCCACGCTCGTGAACGAGGCGACGCCGAGCACCGGCCCGCCTCCGGTCGAGAGGGGCACGATGACGGCCGAACGGACGCCGAAGTAGTCGTAGGCCGCCGCGTCGCTCGCCGCCTCCGGCGGCAGCTCGTCGCGGGACGTGAAGACCCACGTGCGCCCCGCCAGCGCCTCCCGCTGCGTCCAGGGGAACAGGTCGTCCGCGTAGGCCGGCTCGGGAACCGGGTTTCCCCCCGGCGGGCGGTAGAGGTGGGTCAGGGAAAGAGTGCGCTGGCCTCCCGGCGTCCACTGCCAGAACGAGGAGAGGTCGATGCCGAGGAGCTCGCAGACCCTCTTCTGCGCGAGACCGACCGCTTCGTCGACCTCCCCGGGCGGCAGGTCGACGAAGCGCGCCAGTAGGTCGCCGGCCAGGAGCTCGAACTCCCGGCACGACCGGAGGAGGGCCTGGTCGCCTCCCGGGCCTTCGCGTGGCACGGGCGGCTCAGGCGCGGCGCGCCCGCCCCCCGAAACCCTGGCTGTCGGGCGCGCCGGCGATCTCGCGATCGCGCGGGCTGCTCCAGGTCCCGGAGATCGTCTCCTCGAGGAGGTCCCGCTCCCGGCGCAGGGCCTCCGCCCGCTCCGGCGGGACGACGCGAAGGAGCTGGTCGTACATCGCGCGGAGCCGTCGCGTCACCTGCGGGTTCGTCGCCCCGTAGATCCTCAGCTCGGTCGCCGCGAGCGTGACGAAGTCCTCCCAGTCGGGGGTGCGATGGACGAACCGGACCTCGCTCGCCGCGTCGCGCAGGACGCCCGTGTCGAGCTGGCGACGGCTGACGAACCCCAGGAGGTGGTGGAGCTGGTCGACGGCGAGGACGCCGGTCGTCGGGTCGTTGATCGCCGGCGAGAGCGCCTTGCTCGCGATGTCGACGATGATCCGGAACCCGAAGGCGGGGTCCTGCTCCATCGTCCGCTCGATGCCGAGGGCGACGGAATCGCGGAGCGCCGCCTCGTCCACCGCGGCGGCTCCGGGGCCGTAGAGACGAAAGAGCGGGTCGCCGACGGCGAGGAAATCGCCCACCTGCGGCACGAGCTCGACGACGCAACCGGCCCGGGTCGCGAGGTCTCGCAGGCCCTCGGCGTCGAAGGCGAGGACGACGCCGGAGCCCTTGCTCTGCACGATCTCCCGGTCGGGCCGGCCCGTGTCGAGCGAGAGCGAGGCGTGCTCCCCGCCTTCCGGCGCGAACGGGGCCGGGTACATGACGTCGAGAACCCTGCGCGTCTCCGCGGCCACCGTCGTCATCACCGTGCCGGGCCGGAAGGCCTCGCCGATCCGCTGGACGAGGTAGATGAAGACCCCGAGGCTAGCGAGGCTCGCGACGATGGCGAGAGCGACGGGAAGCTGGGGGACCCGCTCTCCGATGCGGGAGAGGGCGGCGAGCGAGTACGTGTACGAGAAGACGAAGACCGAGAGGACGACCTTGAGGAGCCGGGTGCGGAAGATGCGGGCGATGACGCGCGGCGAGAGCTGTCCGCCCGCGATCTGGATCGCGAGGAGGAGGATGCTGAACGCGAAGACGATGAGCCCGAGGAGGGACGAGGAGAGCCCGGCGACGACGGCGGAGGCGCCGGACGCCCCGAAGTCGAGGAGCGTCCAGCGCGTCCGGTCGTCGACCCAGCGGACGACCGGCGCGACGGCGAGCGCGAGGACGATGCTCGCCGTCGGCGCGAGGAAGAGGGACGACGTGACGTATCGCCGTGCGCGGTAGCGCGTGAGCCAGGTCATGCGGGATCCGCCCGTTCGCCCTTATTCGCCGGGTTCGGCGGGCTAGAAGACGAGAGAGAGATAGAGCATGGGGCCGCTGTACTTGTAGTCGAGCTTGACCGTCCGGTCGACCTGCTTCTCG
>CALBDV010000154.1 GCA_937927565.1 uncultured Holophagales bacterium | reverse complement strand
GGCGTGCGCCACGCGATGCCCTGCATCCCGCTCGGGATCGTGGCGGCGATCGCCGCTTTCGGCCCCCTCGTCCGCCCGCCGCGCAGGGCCGCCTGGCTCCTGGGGCTGACCGTCGCCGGCGCGGTCCTGGAGGCGGGACTTTCCTTCGGCAGGGAGATTCCTTTCGGCAACGTCCTCGCGGGCGGGCCGGCAGGGGTCCGCCGGATCCTCTCGGACTCGAACGTCGACTGGGGGGAGCGGCAGGACCTCGTCTTCGACGCGGTCCGCGCGGGAGGTACCGGGAGGGCGGGGGCCGTTTCCCTGATCCTGAACGCCGACGAGGCAGGGTCCCTGGGCGTCCTCCAGGTCGACGACGCTTCACAGGTCCGCGACCTCGACACCGTCTTCGTGTCCGTCTTCCTCTACGACCTGTCGCGGGCGCTCGAGCGGAGCGGGGAGACGACCCGCCGGATCGAGTGGCTCAGGGAGTGGCTTCCGCCCCTCGTGCGCGAGATCGAGGCGCGCGCGGGCTCGGTGGAGAGCCTCGGCGACGAGTACCTCGTCTTTCGCCTCGCCCCGGGTTCCGGCAGCCCGCGCGTCAGCGGCGCCGCGCCCCGGCGGTCTCCCTCTCCCACGCGTTGACCGACAACCCGCGTCGGCTCGCGGCGTCGGCGCTGGCCCGGAAGCCGGCGTGAAGGTGCGGCGGAACGCACCCCGAGACGTCCTCGCCGGACTCGATCCTCACGAAGAGGATCCAGGGATGGCACGGCGCGGGCGAGCGGGACAAGAGCCCTTCGGCCTCCTTGCCGAGGCCGGCCCTCAGGGCGGCGTTCGCGGCCAGTGCGAGCGTCTCGACCTGCGGCGGGCCGGCTTCGCGCTCGAGGACGAGTCCGAACGTCGCGTACGCGCGGGCCGGCCGGCCCGACTCGAGGTCGCGCGTGGCCTGGTCTCGGAGCGCGAGGGAGAGCGCGTCCTCGAGGCCGGGTTGGGGCGAGAACCAGGAGCGCCCCCAGAATGGCCATGCAAAGCGGGAGGTGCCCTGACGGAAGGCGGCGGAGGGATTCTCGGGCAGCCGCGGTGCGAGCGGGGGAGTGAGCCCGAGGCTCCCCGACGCGAGCCGCGCTCCAACGTCTCCCCCTGCCCGCCGTTCCCGGAGCAGGCGGGCGTGGACGATCGGCGGCCACCAGGACGGTGTCAGAGAGAGGTGGTGCGCCGGCGTTGCGAGGAGCGTGCCGTCGAGCCCGGTCTCCACCTCGTACTTCGTCCCTGCCGCGCGGCCGGCGGTGATGGGCTGAGGCGGCGAGGTCGCGACGACGGAGTAGACCGCCGGGAACGGTTGCAGCACCCCGGCGAGATTGACGGCCGCGCCTACAGCGAAGAGGAGAGCACCGAGACGGCGCCAGGGAGCGCCCATCCCGAATCCGAGCGCCGCGCAGAGAGAGAGGGGCGCCAGCGCCGGAACCAGCAACCGGGGGCCCCAACCGGCCTGACCGTCCCAGGCCCACCAGCTCGCAGCACTCGCCAGGACGGCGGCGACGGAGACTGCGAGGCCAAGCGCGAGACCGGGGTCGCGGCGCCTGAGTCCGAGGAGGCCCGGGACCGCCAGGATGCACACCGGGGCATAGACGAGGAGGCCCTTGCTCGGAAGGAGCGTCAGCCGGAGGAGTCCCGTCAGGAAGGGATAGGAGAAATCCTCGCCGGGGTAGCCGCCGAATGGCCTCCCGAAGCGGACGAGCTCGAGGACCAGCCAGATCGTGACGGGAATCGCTGCCCCGAGGAGCACGGGAGCGACTGGAGGGACCGTCTCGTCACGGTTCCTCCGTTTTCGCCCCTCGGCGGCGCTCCCTGCCCGCAGTCGAGGTGCCAGGGCGAAGGAGGCGAGGAGCGGTACCGTGACGATGAAGAGCAGCGATTTGACGAGCGGCAGGACTCCGAGGAGGAGACCGGCCGCGAAGGCGTTCCGGCGCGTGGGGGATTCTCTGCAGGTCGCCACGGCGGCGAGGCCGAGACCGCACAACCCGGCCTGGAGAGGTTCGGAGAAATCGCTTCCGGCGTATCCCCAGAGGGGGGTGGCGAGGACGAGGGCCGATCCCGAGAAGAGCTGCGCGCCGGCCGTCGCTCCCAGGCTCCCGGCGGCCCGGGCGACTCCCCACGCTGCCGCGACCAGGGAGAGGACCGGCAGGAGGACGAGAAGAGGGGTGGAGGAGACCGAGGGCGCGACGGCGTGGAGGGCGCGGGCCGTCCAGAGGAAGGGGACCTCCACGAGGCTCTGGCCGAGGCCGTATCGGGAGAACCCGTCGCCCCCTTCGCGCGGGACGGCGTTGGCGAACTCACGCGAGACTCCGAGCTCGCCGTGGAAGGCAAGGGCCGCACCGGCCGAGAGCATCTCCTTGCCGTCCGGAATCACCCCGAAGGACCTCTCGTCGGTCGTCGCGAGGAGCGCCACGAAGACGAGGAGGGCAGCGGCGAGCGGGGGGCGCGAGCGAACAGCGGCCAGCAGGGAAGCCATCGGAGCGGCGATTGTAGGGGGCGGAGCACCGGCGGACCTCGGCTATCCTCGGCGGCGTGGCGCGTCCGGCAGCGAGAGGCACCTCGGGCTGAGGGTTGAGGACTTACAGGTGCAGGCAATGATCGACCGGACCCTCATTGCGCGGACGGCTCTCCTCGTAGCGGTCGTCGTCCTGGCCGTCCGGGCGGCGGCGTGGGCGGAGCTCGAGGCCTCTCCCCTGTCGGACTGGTACCTATGGATGGAAACGGACGAACACGCGGCTCTCGTCGCCGCGGAGCGCGTCGCCTCGGGAAACCTCCTCGATCGGCCGTCGTTCCGGCCCTGGTTCTCCTGGCAGGCGAGCTTCGGCAGCCGCTCGGACTGGGAGGCCGTCTACCCGAAGGACGTCTACTATCAGGCGCCTCTCTACGTCTACGCCGTCGCGGCGGTCTCGCGGCTCTCCGATTCGACCGCGATGGTGGTCCGTCTCTCCCAGCTCCTTCTCGCGGTCGTGGCGTCGGCCGCCCTGGCGGCGGCCGGGACGTCACTCATGCTCCGGTCCGGGCGACCCGGATGGGTCGCCATGATCGCGGGCCTGGGCGCGGGTCTCTTCCACGGCCTCTACGGGCCCCTCGTCTACCTGGACGGATTCCTGTTCCGTGACGGCCCGCTCGTGAACCTCTCGGCTCTTCTTCTCGCCCTGCCACTGCTCAGCCCCTCGAGCCCGCGGACGAGGAGCGTCGTGGCCCTCGGCTTGCTCGGTGGCCTGACGACCCTTCTCAAGCAGACCGTCCTGCCGCTCGCGCTGGCGGCCGGCGCGGTGGCCGTCCTGAGGGAAAGCTCACGGGAGCTCCGCCTTCGGAAGGCCGCGGCCTTCCTGGTGGCCTTTGCCTTCGCACTCTCCCCGCTCGTGGCGAGGAACCTGGTCGTCGGAGCTCCCGCCTTCGCCTTCGACACCCGGCCGGTCGTCTGTTTCCCCTGGGCCAACGCCCGCGGGGCCGACGGCTCAGTGGACCCGTCCCCGCTTCTCATGGAGGTCCTCCGAGAGGCTCGCGGGTCCACGCTCCGCGCCGCGACGTTGTCGCTCGCGACCTGGAGGGACGAACCCGCGGGGCTGGTCGTCCTCCTCGGGCGCAAGCTGGCCAGCGCCTTCAACGGAGCGGAGATCCCCGACAACGCGAGCTTTCCGTTCTTTCGGGAGCGCCTCTGGTGGCTCGGCGTGCTTCCCGTCTTCGCGTGCCTCCTGGGAACGGGTGTCATCGGGCTCGTCCTCGCGGCCCGGCGACGTCTCTACCGACCCGGAGAGGCTGCCCTCGTCGCGGTGGCTGCGCTCGTCCCTCTCGCGGCGTGTCTTCTCGTCTCCACGACGACGCGGTATCGAACTGCTGCCGTGGCGCCCCTGGCGCTCGGGACGGGTCTTCTCCTCTCGCTCTTGGTCGAAGCCCTCCGCCATCGCCGCGTCGCCGAGCTGATCGTTCCCTTGTCCGGGGCCGGGATCCTCTCCCTCCAGACTCTCCTTCCTTCGCCCGTACCCTGCCCGAAGAGCCGCTGGGCCGACTCCCTCGTCGCGGCGACGCTGGCCGAATCGCGGATTTCGCCCGAGGCGGGAGCGGTGGAGATTCGGAGATATCTGCAGGAAGGCCTTGACGACCCCCGGCGTGCCGCGGGAATGGTCGCGATGAACCGCTGGCTTGCCGGGGACCGCTCGATGACGCGCGTCGCGGTGCGGGGCGTCGCTCCGGTGGAGCGTCGGTTCGACGCTCGCCGGCGATGATCGGGACGGCGCGGTGCACGCGGAGACCGCTCCCCCGCCGTGGCGTTCATCCCGTCAGCTATCCTCGGACCGATGATCGAGCTGGCCGATTCCCACGGGCACTTGACGATGGTCTTCCCGGGGCCGGAAGCCCGGTGGCCGACGCGCGCGGCGACGGACGACGAAGTGGCCGAGCTGGTTGCGCGGGCGCGAGACGCGGGGGTGACGCGGATACTGGTGCCGGCGACGACGCTCGACGACGCCCCGCGCGCCGTGGAGGTCGCCGAGCGGTTCGACGGCGTCTACGCGGCCGTCGGCGTCCACCCGCACGAGACGAAGGCGTTCGACGAGGATCGCGTGATTCCGGCGCTCGAGCGCCTCGCGGTGTCGGCGAAGGTCGTCGCGATCGGTGAGATCGGCCTCGACTACTTCTACGACTTCGCCCCGAAGGACGACCAGCGGCGGGCCCTCGTGGCCCAGTTGAAGCTGGCGGAGCGGCTCGGAAAGCCGGTGCTCCTCCACAATCGAGAGTCGGAGGACGACCTCCTTGCGATTCTCGAGGACGAGGCGAAGGGGAGCCCGGAGCGGCTCCGTGGGGTCTTCCACTCGTTCTGCGCACCGACTGCGACAGGGGAGAAGGCAATCGGCCTCGGCTACCTCGTCAGCTATTCGGGGATGATCACGTTCCGCATGGCCGAAAACGTCCGCGAATCGGCGGCGGCGCTTCCGCTGGAGGCGATGCTCGTCGAGACCGACGCGCCCTACCTCGCCCCGGCACCGTTTCGCGGAAAACCGAACGAGCCTGCCTTCGTGGGTCGCACGGCTGCGAAGCTCGCCGAGGTGAAGGGGGTTTCTCTCGAGGAGGCCGGACGGGTGACGACGGCGAATTTCCGCAGGCTTTTCGGCACCCCTTGAGACGCCGTCCTGCGCGCCCGCCCCGCCTCTCGATGGCCGATTTCGAGAAGCTCGTCGCCGAGGCGGTGGCGGGCCTTCCGCCCGAGTTCAGGGAGATGCTCGAGAACGTCGTCATCGCCGTGGAGGAGGAGCCGGAAGAGGAGGACTACGTCGAGACGGACACGCCCGACGACGAGGAACTGTTCGGAATCTACCGAGGGCCGATGAGGACTGAGGTCGATTTCGGCGCGCTTCCCGGGCTCCCGTCCCAGGTCGTCGTCTTTCGCGGTCCAATCTTGCGCTGTTGTGCTTCGAACAGGGAAGCGGTCCACGAGATCCAGGACACCGTTCGCCACGAGCTCGGCCACTACTTCGGGCTCGAGGACGA
Source organism: uncultured Holophagales bacterium (assembly GCA_937927565.1). Taxonomy (GTDB): domain Bacteria; phylum Acidobacteriota; class Thermoanaerobaculia; order UBA5066; family UBA5066; genus UBA5066. The sequence continues at coordinate 1,812 of CALBDV010000154.1, read as the reverse complement.
CGAGATGCCCTACTGAGCGGCGCGGCATTGTCGCGACGCGCCGTTCTCCTCGTCGCCACGCTCGTCACGTTCGTCGCAGTCTCTTCCGTTCGGCTCGCGTCCTACCTCGAGAGGGAAGCCTCACCCCTTTCGAGCTGGCACCTCTGGACGGAGACGGACGAATGGGCCGCGGTCTCTGCGGCGAAGCGGATCTCTTCCGGGAACATCCTCGACGTCCCCGCGTATCGCCCCTATTTCTCCTGGCAGGTGAAGTTTGGTACCGAGGCGGAGTGGGACGCCGTCATGCCCGGGAACGCCTACTACCAGGGGCCGGTCTACCCCTATCTTCTTGCGCTGGCGGGGATTCCACGGCCCGGAGCCATTCAGGCCGTCCGCCTCGCGCAGCTCCTTCTCGCCGCAGTCGCCTCCGGGGTGCTCGCGGCGGCGGCAACGGCGGTCCTTGCAAGAGCGGGGCGAGGACCAGTGCTCTCGGCGTGCGCCGGGGTCGCCGCCGGCGTCCTCCACGGGCTCTACGGGCCGCTCGTCTTCCTGGACGGCTTTCTCTACCGCGACGGCCCGGTCGCGCACGTGGCGGCCCTGCTCCTCGCGATTCCACTCCTGGCCGAGCGGCCGGCGGGTGCCGTCCGCGCCGCGGGACTCGGCCTCCTTGCCGGCCTGGCGGCGCTGCTCAAGCAGACGGCCCTCCCGCTCGGCCTCCTCGCGGGCGCGGTTCTCGTGCTGCGCGCCGAGAAGTGGGGCTCGCGAGGGAGAGCGGCGGCGGCGTTCCTCGCGGCGCTCCTTCTCGCGCTGTCCCCCCTCGTCGTCAGGAACGCCACCGTCGGGGCGCCGCTCTTCGCCTTCGACACGCGCCCGCTCGTCGGTATCCCCTGGGCCAATGCGCGGGGAGCGGACGGTTCGGGGAGCGCGTCGCCGCTCCTGATGAAGGTCCTTCGCGAGGCAAGGGGCTCGACGCTCGCGGCCGCGGTTCGGACCGCGGAGACGTGGAGGGAGAACCCCCTCGGGCTCGTCGAGCTGGTCGCTCGCAAGTTCGCGAGCGCCTTCAACCGGAGGGAAATCGCCGACAACGCGAGCTTCGAGTTCTTCCGCGACCGCCTGCCCGTTCTCTCGCGGCTTCCGCTGTTCGCCGTTCTCCTCGGGCCTGGTCTGGCCGGCCTCGTCCTTGCGCAGAAGCGCGGCCTCTTCCGGCAGGGCGAGGGGTTCCTCGTTGCGGGGGCCGGGCTCGTGCCGCTCGGGGCGTGCGTCCTCGTCTCCACGACGACGAGGTACCGCAGCGGCGCCGCGGCTCCGCTCGCGCTCGGCACGGCGCTCCTGGCCGCCCTCGTCTTCGAGGCTCTCCGGCGGCGGCAGGTCCGTGACACGGTCGCGCCGCTCGCCGCGGCGGCGTTCCTGTCCGCCCTGTGTTTTCTCCCGTCCCCCGTACCGGCGCGACGGGTTCGCTGGGCCGACGCGATCATCGCCGCGACGCTCGCGGAATCCCGAGTCTCACCCGAAGCCGGCGCCGCCGAGATCCGCCGCTACCTGGAGGAGGCGGAGGACGACTCGGACCGCGACAAGGGCCGGCGCGCGATGAAGCGTTGGCTTACCGGCGAGCGGAGCGAGACGCTCGTCGAGCCGGAGGGAATCGCCCCGCCGGAGCGCCGCTACCGGCACCTCCCGCGCTGAAGGGCGAGAAGAGAAAAGGCCGGGCGTCGAGCCCGGCCTTCGAGATCCCTGGTGTCGCGCCCGCGTCAGCGGCGCGGGCCGCCGAAACCACCCGGGCCGTCGCGCCGGGGCGGGCGCGGGCCGCCGAAGCCGGGGCCGTCGCGACGCGGG
>CALBDV010000153.1 GCA_937927565.1 uncultured Holophagales bacterium | reverse complement strand
CACCGGCCTCGGCCGGCGCGGAAGCTCCTGCCCGCGGCTCGCGTAGGCGTAGGGCGTGTGGTGGAGGCGCTCCTCGAGGGGGGAGCTGCTCGAGAAGGCGGACCGCTGGGGGGAAGCCCCGGGGCTGCTCTGGTAGCCGCTCGCGAAGGCCGAGGCGTACCCGGGCGACGGCGAGGAGTAAGGAGGGGGTACACCGTAGGCGGCCGGAGGGCGGGAGGCGGCCCGATAGGGACTGCTGAAGGACGTTGTCCCGTAACCCCCGGAAGAGGCGACCTGCGCTGCCCTGCGCAGGGCCGCCTCGAGGTCGCTCTTCCACTTCCTCGCCTTGCAGGCCTCCGTCCAGAAGGCTCGGGCGGCCTTCTCTCCCTCGCTCTTGACCTCGAGCGTCTTCTGTCGCTCGGCAGCATCGATCTCGATGAACCGGGCGTCCGTCAGCCGCTTCTCCACGTCTTCGCATCGGCGGGCGAGGTCCTCGGCCCGCCTGATTTCGGACTCGAGGCGGGCGTGCGCGCCGCGGCTCTCCTCCTCGGCCCGCGCGCGCCTGCTCTCGACCGCCCCCATGCCGTAATCGCTGCCGCCCGCGCTCGGTCCCGCGGCGTACGCCTGGGCCTCAGCCGCCCTCGCCTCGCTCTCGGCAGCCTGCAGCTCGCTCTCGCACGCTCTGACGGCATTCCCCGCCTCATCCAGCTCGCGGATCGCTTCCTCCACGAGCCTTGCGGTCACCTTTTCAGTCGTCATCCGACCGCTCCCGTCGTCGTCGCCTCAGTGGGACCGGAACTTGATCTTCGTCTTCCCGATCTCGCGCTTCTGATCGTTCGTCTTCTTCTCTCCCGCCTCTCGGTCGCTCTTCTGTCGGCCTTCCTCCTTCCCCAGGTGACCGGCGTCATCCCTGGACGCTCGCGCCGAGCTGTCGAGGCCCCGCTTCACGCCTTCCGTCTTCACGCGGCCGGCGGCGTCCTTCGCCGTCTGTTCGTCCTGCTTCGCGGCGTTCTCGCGGCGGTCGAGGTCCCCTTCATTCTCCTTCGCCTCGTCGTAGAACCCCTTCGCCTCGCTCTCCTTCTTCTCGAACTCCCGGTCGGCGGCATCGCCTGACTTCTCGACGTGCTCCTTCGCCTCCTTGACGCCCTCGGTGGTTCCCTCGACGTTCATCCGGTCCGCGGCGGCCTCCGCCGTCTTCTTGTCCTCGACGACCTGCTGTCCTTCCTCGTTCTTCTTGCGGATCTTCTCCCGCCGCTCGCTGATGTCTTTGTCGATCTCCGGTCGTTTCCTCGGGCCGTCGCTGCTCCTTGCCACACCTGCCTCCTCTCCTTCGGCCGACCTCAGTCGGCGCGACACTCCTCGATCAGCGCGTCGAAATCATCCTGCAAACTGTCGAAGTCGGCCATCGGCCCCTCCGTGCACTCCCTTTCCACCGTGGCGCTGAACTCCAGGATCTCCTCGTCGTCCTCCGCCCGGACGGCGACGACACGATCCGCGTCCGCCTGGATCGCACGTCCCAAGCCCAGGAGCCGGTTCTTCTCCCTCTCCAGCTCGGCCAGGTTCGCACTCCGGAGCTTCCCTCTCTCTCCCCGATCCGGCTCGGCGAGGTAGTCCTCCCGGCAGTCCCGCGCCGTCTTCAACACCCGCCGTCCCTTCCCGATCTCCGCCCCCAGCGATTCCATCGCCTGCCGGAAGGCCAGCAGGTCCTGCCGCCGCCGCTCGGCCCGCGCCCGCTGGTACCACTCCTCCTCCCCCATCAGCTCCACGAGCCGCTCCCGGCTCGGCGGCTGCGGCATCTCGGGCCTCTTTCCCGGTTCCGCCGGCTGGCCGAGCGCGAGGTAGACGTGCGACCCGAGGGCTCTCACCCTCCGCGGCCGGTAGAGCCCCTCGGCGTAGAGGAAGGCCTCGCCTGGCTGGAGCCGCGCGAGCTCTTCCTGCCCCGCCTCGTCGAGGAGCATCGTGCCGCCGAGGTCTTCCCGATCCTCGTTCGCCACGAGGCGGTGCGCGAGCTTGGCGCCGGTGTTCTTCACCACCTCGGGGGCGACGGCGGAGGGAAGCTGGTCGGCCACGATCATCCCTTCGCCCATGGCGCGCAGCTCAGCGAGCATCCGCGCCACGAACTGCGCCGCGAAGGCCTTCGGGTCGGTCGAATCCTCGCCCCCCTTCGCCTCCCCCGTCCGCCCGACGATGTTGTGCGCCTCCTCGAGAATCGTCACGTGGTGGAGCTTCTGCCCTGACTTGCGCGTCACCCGGATGTGCTCCCTGAGCGACGAGAGGACGAGGAGCGTCATCAGGCAGGCGTGCTCCTGCGAGAGGTAGTCCATTTCCAGAATAACGTTCTTCTCGAACAGCTCTTGCGGCGGGA